>NZ_JBFUKO010000286.1:0-6891 GCF_056400805.1 Aminobacter sp. P4_H6_2 | reverse complement strand
GCTTTGGGAGGGCCTGTTCGCGCTTCTCAAGAAGAACCCGCTCAACATCTTCCTGGTGCCGTTTTGGCTGTTGAAGGGCCCGGCACGGCTCAAGCAGGCGATTGCTGCGGCAGTCGATATCGATCCGGCGACGCTGCCTTACCGGCCGGAGATACTGGAGCGGCTCCGCGAAGAGCAGGCGCATGGCCGCAAAATCGTTCTTGCGACCGGCACGCCGCGTAAATTCGCCGAGGCCATCGCCCGGCACCTGGGGTTGTTTGACGCTGTGCTTGCCAGCGATGGCGCCGAAAACTTGACGGCGGAACGCAAGCGCAAGGCGCTCGTGGACGCTTATGGCGACGGCGGCTTCGACTATGCCGGCAACAGTCGCCACGATCTCAAGGTGTTTGACGCCGCGCGTGACGCGATTGTCGTTGCACCCGACCGTGCAGCCGCGCGCTGGCAGGTCAGCCACAGCTGCGAGCTGATTGCTGCGCAAAAGCCAAGTTGGCGCACCATCCTCAAAATGCTGCGCGTGCACCAGTGGCTCAAGAATGTGCTGATCGCCGTGCCRCTTGTGCTGGCGCACAAATATTTCAATTTGGATATGCTGGTGCCGGCGGTGCTAGCTTTTGTGTCCTTCAGCGCAGCTGCTTCGGCAATCTATATCGTCAACGACTTCTTTGATCTGACGCTGGACCGGGCGCACCCGACCAAACGCGAAAGGCCATTCGCCAGTGGAAAGCTGTCGATCCCGTTCGGGCTCGCATCGGTGGCGATCCTGCTTGTCATCAGTTTGGTGGCGGCAGCCTTTACGACGATCGAGTTTATCGCCGTGCTGCTTGTCTATCTTGTCGCTACCACCGCCTATTCGGTGGCGGTGAAGCGCATGCTGCTGATCGACGTGCTGGCGCTAGCAGGGCTCTACACCTTGCGTATCCTTGCTGGTGCTGCGGCGACTGGCGTCGACGTGTCGTTCTGGCTGCTCGCTTTCTCGATCTTCTTCTTCCTCTCGCTGGCGCTGGTGAAGCGCTATGTCGAATTGCGCACATCGAGCCTCAGCGTAGGCGAGCGTATTGCTGGGCGCGGCTACCGCATCGAGGACCAGGAGATCGTCGCCCAGGCCGGCATGGCCTCGGCCTTTTCGTCAGCACTGGTGTTGGCGCTCTACATCGATAGCAGTGCGGTGCGCGAGCTTTACGAGCACCCATGGCTGGTGTGGCCGCTAGCGCCGATCGTGCTTTACCTCACCATGCGCATCTGGATTCTCGCCCGCCGCGACGAACTGCATGACGACCCGGTGGTCTTCATCATCCGCGACTGGCGCAGCCAGATCGTGGTTCTCCTCGGGGCGATGCTGCTTGTGGTGGCGGGATTGTGAGGATGGGCGCGCCCAATTACCAGAGTTTCGGCCGCGCCAATCCAGGCGCGCRCCAGGTGGTCGACATCGCCGAGGCGATGAAGCTCCTGGCCAGCGGATCGGCACAGGCATCCTCATTGCTCGCCTATGGCAATGGCCGCAGCTATGGCGACAGCTGTCAGAACAGCGCTGGAGCTATCGTCGACATGCGGCCGCGCAAGCGAGTGCTTTCCTTCAACGCGGAGACCGGGCTGATCGAGGCTGAAGCGGGCATGCTGCTCGCGGACATCATCGCTTACGGTGCGCCGCACGGTTTTTTCCCCGCCGTGGTGCCCGGTACGCAGTTCGTCACGCTCGGCGGCGCCATCGCCAATGACGTGCATGGCAAGAACCATCATCGTCGCGGCAGTTTTGGCTGCCATGTCGAGCGGCTGACGCTGTTGCGGTCTGATGGCCGAACCTATGTCTGTTCGCCGAGCGAGAATGCCCGGCTGTTTTGGGCAACGATTGGCGGCATGGGGCTGACGGGCATCATCCTGTCCGCTGCCATCCGGCTGATGCGGGTACCGTCGCTCGACATCGCCGAGACGGTAAAGCCGTTCCGCAATCTCGCAGAATACTTCGATCTGGCCGAGGCGGCCGACCGCGACAACGAATATGCGGTCGCCTGGATCGACCAACTTGCCGGCGGTAGACATGCCGGGCGCGGCCTGCTGCTCGCCGGTAATCATGCGACTTATGGTGCGCGCACGGCAGAGCGCGGCGTGGCCAAATTGTCAGTGCCGTTCCAGCCACCGCTGACCTTGCTCAACCGCCCGTTCCTGAAGCTCTTCAACGCCGCATATGGCTGGCGGCGCGGTCGCCGTACCGAAAGCCAGGCCAGCTACCAGAAATTCTTCTTTCCCCTTGACGGCGTTGCCGACTGGAACCGGCTTTACGGCCCAAATGGGCTTTTCCAGCACCAGAGCGTGGTCCCTGAAGAGGCGGCCCGCGATACCATTCCGGCATTGCTGGCAGCAGCGCGAAGGGCCGGGCAGGGTTCGTTCCTGACAGTGCTCAAGCGCTTTGGCACCCGGGGCTCGCCGGCGCTGACGTCGTTTGCCCGGCCGGGCTATACGCTGACGCTCGATTTTCCCAACCACGGCCAACGCACCCTGAAGCTGCTCGCCGAGCTTGACGCGATCACGGTGGGAGCTGGCGGCGCGGTCAATCCCTACAAGGACGCGCGCATGTCTGCCGAGACCTTTGCTGCCTCCTTTCCGGATTGGCGGCGGCTGGAGGCTGCGCGTGACCCTGCCTTCATGTCGGATTTTTGGGCGCGCACCGCAGGCAGGCTTGGCGGGCGCAACGGCGAGGCGGCGCAGGCGGCCGAGTAGATTGCCTGCGATTGTTAGAGAAATGCGAGAAAATTTAAAATTGCCGGGAAAGCTTCACGGAATATTCGTGGCTTTTCGCTAGTTTGTGCGAAGGACGGACAAAGCAATGAAATATATTCTCTTCATCCTTTTCACAGTGATGACCAATGCGGCAGCCCAATTGATGCTCAAGCATGGCATGATGTCGCTTGGTCCGCTTTCTTTTGAGGGCACCAATCCGCTGATCAAGATCTTGCAGATCGTCTTCAGCCCTTGGGTCTTTGCCGGATTGCTAACCTTCGTCATTTCGATGGCATCGCATCTTTATGTGCTGTCCAAGGTCGAGCTCAGCTTTGCCTATCCGTTCCTTAGCCTCGCCTATGTGGCGGTCGCGGTGTTCGCCTATTTCGTCTTCCATGAGGACCTGAACGCCTGGCGTATCGCCGGTATCGCCTTCATTTGCTTTGGCACCGTGCTGATCGCCCAGAGCGGCCGCGACCATGGCGAGGTTGTCGCTGCGGCCTCCATCGAACCCACCAAGACAAGCGAGCTTTTGCGATGAGACACATCATTTTCGGAGGCGACGGCTTCGTCGGTCGTCATCTTGCGCCCAAATTGATCGCCGACGGCGAAGAGGTTGTCGTTGCTGACATCGTCAAAAGCGATCTCGCGCATTACCACAACGTGCGCTTCGTCCATTGCGACGTGACCGATCCGACGTCGATCGCAGCCGTCGGCATCAAGGCCGACGACATGGTCTATAATCTGTCGGCCAAGATGCTGTCGCCGCTGCAGGTGCGGGCCAAGCGCCACGACTTCTTTTTCCCGGTCAATTATTTCGGCACCGAAAACATCATCAAGGCGATGGATCATGCCGCGGCACCCAAGCTGGTGCACTACACCACCGACATGATCTACGGCCACACGGTGACCCAGCCGATGACCGAAGAGCACCCGGTGGCGCCGCTTGGCGAATATGGCTGGTCGAAGCAGAAGACTGAGGAACTGGCCGCCGAATGGCGGACGCGCGGCATGAACATTTCGCTGTTTCGTCCGCGCCTGATCATCGGCCCCGGCCGTCTCGGCATCCTGGAAAAGCTGTTCAAGCTGATCGACTGGAACCTTCCCGTGCCGATGATCGGTTCGGGTAAGAACCCCTACCAATTCATCTCGGTGTTCGATTGCGCGGAAGCCGCGCGCCTCGCATGGAAGGCTGGCGTGCCGAATGAGGCCTACAATCTCGGTTCGCTCAACYCGCCGCCGGTGCGCAAGCTGCTCGGCGATCTGGTCAAGCATGCCGGTTCGAAGTCGATCCTGCTGCCGACGCCGGGCTGGGCGGTGAAGCGTACGCTCGACCTGCTCGACATGATGAACATGCCGATCATGGACCCCGAGCAATATCTGATCGCCGACGAGGAGTGCGTGCTCGACGTTTCCAAGGGCGAGCGCCAGCTCGGCTGGGTGCCGAAATACCGCGACGAGGACATGCTTATCGCCGCCTACAAGGAATATCGCGCCAAGAAGGACGGTGTCGCCGCGTCCACCCAGCACGCCCCGGCCGAATAGAGGATTTGAACATGACGCTTGTCACCAAGCCGGATACGGCTCATTCGCATGCTGTCGCGGTTGCTCCGGCAATGACTTCGGCAAAGCTCGCCAAGCCGAACCTGATGTCGGTCGAGCAGGCCAAGGCGCTCGATGTCGCCAAGATGACCGACCTGTTCAAGGCGCATCTCAACCCCGGCCAGCTGCATTTCATGAAGCTGCTTGGCTTCCACAAGATCAAGATCGAGCGTGCCGAAGGCATGCACTACATCGACCAGAACGGCCGCAAGATTCTCGATTTCTTCGGCGGTTTCGGTTCGCTGGCCCTCGGCCACAACCACCCGCGCGTGCTTGAGGCACGCAAGAAGTTCCAGGAGGAGAAGCGCCACGAGATCGGCATCGCCTTCATGTCGCAATATGCGTCGGCGCTGGCCTACAATCTGGCGCAGATTTCGCCCGGCGATCTCGACATGGTGTTTTTCGGCTCGTCCGGCTCGGAAGCGATGGAGGCGGCAGTCAAGCTCGCCGAGCGTGCAGCGGGTCCGGCGCGCCCCAAGATCGTCTACGCCGAGAATTCGTTCCACGGTAAGACCAAGGGCGTGCTCTCGGTCACCGACGGTGCGCTGTATCGCGGTGAGTTCAAGCTCACAGACAACACCGTGCGTGTGCCCTTCGGCGACATCGATGCGGTCGAGGCCGCATTCCGTTCCGATCCAGCGATCGGTGCCATCGTGCTTGAAACCATCCAGGGCGGTGGTGGCATCATCACGGCGCAGGCAGAATACTGGCAGAAGCTTCGCGCCCTTTGCGACAAATACAGTGTGATCTGGGTTGCCGACGAAGTGCAGTGCGGCGTTGGCCGTTCGGGCCGTTTCTACGCTTTCGAGCACTACAATGTGGTGCCTGATATCACCGCTGTCGCCAAGTCGCTGGGTGGTGGCAAAGCTGCGATGGCAGCGATGATCGCACGCCGCGACGTCTATATGAAGGCCTATGGCACGCCCAAGACGGCGATGATCCACGCCATGGCGACTTTCGGCGGTATCGGCGAAGGCTGCATCACCGCCATCGAAACGCTCAACGTGCTCTATGACGAGGGGCTGATCGAAAACGCTGCCACGACAGGCGCTTATCTGCTGGAGCGGCTGGAAGAGCTGAAGGCGAAATATCCCAAGATCATCAAGGACGTGCGCGGCCAGGGCTTGATGGTCGGCCTCGAGTTCCACGACTTCTCGCAGACCTTGCCGATGGTGCTGCGGCCGGTGGTCAGCGTGCTCGACGACAAGCTCAAGGGGTCGCTCTCCGGCTTTGTCGGCGCCCTTTTGCTGCGCGACTACAACGTGCTGGTCGCATTCACCGAATACAACCGCAACGTTGTCCGGCTGCTGCCGCCACTGACTTGCAGCCGTGCCGATGTCGACGTGCTGGTTGCTGCGCTCGACAGCCTGCTTGGCAGAGGCATCGTTTCGATCGTCAAGGACTTCGTGAAGAGCCAGGTCAAGTAGACAAGAAGGGGGCAGATCATGAGCGCCACAGACATCAATTCAACCCGGATGCCCGGCCGTCTGGTCGATATCGCGTCAACGCTTTTTTCGACCTACTGGACGAAACGTCTGGTGACCAGCCTGTCGGCCACCGTGTTTGCGCTGTTCATCTTGCTTGTGGCTGCGGTTCCGTTCCTGCATCCCGAATACAATTGGGACATGGCGCCATACCTGGCAATCGCCATGGAAGATCAGGTCGCGGATTCGGTGCAGTTGCACGAAAAAGTCTGGGGCATCATGAAGGCGGGTGCGACGGAGGACCAGTTTCGCCAGTTGACCACGGCCAACGCTTACAACATCGCTCAATACGCCAATCCCGAGTTTTTCCAGTCGCAGCTCGTCTTTTACCGGGTCAAGATTGGCTACACGTGGCTGATCAAGACCTTTGGGCCGAGCGTCGGTTATGTCGAAACCACGCAGATCATCAACGCGGTGTCCGTCTTGATCATCGGCGCCGTCATGATGCTGTGGATGCGGCGCGAAAAAATGTTGCAGTCGGCGCTCGTGCTGGGGCCGATCATGCTTTTGGGCAGTTTTTTGTCCATGGCACAGCTGGCCATGCCGGACCTGCTCGGCACCGCGCTGTTCGTGCTTGCGGCCTATCTCATCCGCATAGGCAGAGACTGGTGGGCGGTGCCGATCCTGCTGGCTGGCTATCTGGCCCGACCCGACATGATCATCTTTTTGTTTGCGCTCTTGCTCGCGGCTGTCTTGTTTAGGGGGCGCGTGCTGCCAGCCCTTGTCGCCTTTGTGCTGGCAGGTGCTGTCTATGGCCCAATCTCGGCGGCGGGCCAGCATCCCGGTTGGTGGGCGCACTACTACTTCACCAATGTCGAAATTCAGAACGACATGCGTGGCTTTCATCCGGACTATTTTGTGGTCTCCTACCTCCGCGGGCTCGTCCGTGGCTTCACCAGTTCGTTCCGCTTTCACGAATGGCTGACGCTGTTTGCGCTGCTGGTTCTTGGCTGGCTGGCACTGCTGCGGGCCGGCAAGGTGCCGAGGCATGGCGTCGTCGCCGTGCTTTTGGCCGCACAGATCCTGTGCATCGGCGGCAAGTTCGTGGTCTTCCCGCTGCCAGAGAGCCGCGTCTACTTCCCCTACATCC
>NZ_JBFUKO010000285.1:0-6927 GCF_056400805.1 Aminobacter sp. P4_H6_2 | reverse complement strand
GCGCCATGACGTAGAAGGTCATGAACAGCGACAGCGAGATGAGGATCAGGTTGGCGGGAGTCGACTGCAGGCCGATGCCGGTACGCAGGATCGAAAACGCGATGATGAACCGCGTGAAGCTCGTCACCATGATCAACAGGCCCGGCGCCACCGACAAGACGGTCAGCAGGCCGAACATCTGGATGATGTAGCCGATGGTGGCGCCGTCGGTGTTGCCCAGCGCGCTCAGGTCGAGCTGCTGCGCGCCCGCGGGCAGGGCGGTGCCCGCGAGGATGGCTGCGGTGGCCAGGAACTTTTTCATTCAAACAGCAACGTTCTGATCAGGACTTCCTTGACGTGACCGTCGCTGCGGATCGCGGCGCGTTCGTCGAGGTCGGTCTTGAGATGGCGGAAAGCGCTGGCGCCCTGGATCTGATGGATCCTGAGCGTGCGCACGAAGGCAACCAGGTCCTGGTGGACGCGATCGGCGAGGTCGGGCGGTTGCGGCGCGTCGAGCACCAGCGAGACCTCAAGGCGCACCCACATGGTGTCGGGCGCGGCGAGATTTGCGGTGATGGTGGGGAGCTGCACCAACGTGCCGGCTGCTGCAGGATCGCTGGCGTCCTTGTTGGGCGCATGCGGCTTTGCCGTCTCAGCGGCCACCTGTTCGGCCGGCTTGGCTTCGCCCTTGAGATARCCGCCGGACAGCCAGCCCATGCCGATGGCCGCCGAGGTCATCATCAGCAGGATGCCGATCTGGATGACCAGTGACCGGCCGGGTTTTGCTGCGGGGGGCTGTTCTACTGCTGACATGACCGACCTAGAAGGGGAGGACCTGATCGAGGAACTGCTGGCCGTAGGGCGGCTGCTGGACCTCGGAGATGCGGCCGCGACCGCCATAAGAGATGCGGGCTTCGGCGATGCGCTCGTAAGGAATGGTGTTGTGCGGGCCGATATCGGTCGGGCGCACGATACCGGCGATGGTCAGCACGCGCAGCTCGGCGTTGACGCGGACCTCCTGCGAGCCGCGGATCATCATGTTGCCGTTAGGCAGCACTTCCATGACGACGGCGGCAACGAGCAGGTTGAGTTTCTCCGAACGGGCGGTGGCACCGTCGCCTGTGAATTTGGTTTTCGAGTCGATGTTTCCATCCGCCGAGCCGCTGGTGCCGGCCCCGTCCCATTCGAGGTCGAGGCCCATGCCCAGGCCACGGCTCGACGTGCGCTGGCGCTCGGACTCGTTCTTGAAGCGGGCCTTGTCGTCGATCTCGATCCTGACGGTGAGGATGTCGCCAGCCTGGAGCGCGCGCGGGTCGGTGAACATGCGGCTTTGCTTGTCCTGCCACAGTGAGAAACGCTTGGGCGGCGCCGAGGGCGATTCCGGGTAGCGGTACATTGACGAGCTGCCGTCCTCGATGCCGGAACCAACCGCCGACATGGTCGGCTCCTTGTTGATTTCCTTGAGGTCGGTGGCACAGCCGGCGAGGCTTGCGAGCATGGCCGCGAGAAGGACTTTTCTGGTCATGTTGGGTCTTCCCGGCGGGATGCGCTTGCCATGATGCGGGTCAGCTCGGCCGCCGACTTGCTTTCCATCTCGTTGAGGATGACGCTGGACTTGCGGGCGTCGAGCTTCATCAGAATGGCGGCGGCGAGGTCGATATTCATGACCGCCAGGCGCTCAGCGGCGGCATCGGGTTTCATGCGCGAATAGATCTGGACGACGCCTTCTTCGGCGCGGGCCAAAAAGACCTCGCGGCGCTTCAGCCATGTCTCGTATTCAGTCTTGCGCTCCTCGAGCATTGCAATGCGCTTGTCGACTTCGGCCTGGAGCTTCTTCAGCTCTTCGGCCTGAAGCGCGTAGCGACGGTCGCGGGCAGCGTCGGCGATGTTGGAGCAGAAGCGCTCGACTTCGCTCGGCTCGACCGTGTTTGGCGGGATTGTCGCGGTGTGCTCGGGTGAAACTTGCGGTTTGACCTCGCGCGGCATGACCTGGGTGGGCGTGCCCTGAACGAGCATCTGTTCGGCGCGGGCCAAGCCGCCRCCGGCAAGGACGATGGCCAGTGCCGCTACGGGGAGGGCCTGGCGGTAGAACATCTGGAAATGGCTTGTTGTCATGGCCATGGCCTATTGAACCACCAGGTCGGCTTGCAGCGCGCCTGCCGACTTGATGCCCTGGAGGATTGCGATGATGCCGTCCGGCTTGACGCCGAGGCGGTTGAGACCGGCGACCAGCGTCTGCAGGTCGGGGCCGTCGAGCATGGCCAGCTTGGAGTCGGGACGCTCCGTCTCGATGACGGTGAAGTCCTCGATCGCGGTCTGGCCGCGCGCGAACGGCTCGGGCTGGACGACGCGCGGCTGCTCGGTGATGCGGACCGTAAGCGTGCCGTGGCTGATGGCGACACGCGAGATCTTGACCTCGTTGCCGATGACGATGGTGCCGGTGCGCTCGTCGACGACGACCCGGGCCGGGGTGTCGGACATGACCATCAGGTTTTCGAGCTCGGCATAAAAGCGCGCGGTCGACACACCTTCGGGCTTGCGGATGACGACGGTGCGCGAGTCCTGCTCGCCGGCCACGCGCTTGCCGAAACGGTGGCGGGCATAGTCGTTGACGGCGTCAGCGATACGCACCGCTGTCGAGAAATCGGGATTGAAGAGCTGCAGCGTCAGAACGTTCTCGTCGCCGAAGCGGGCCTTGACCTCGCGCTCGACGATGGCGCCGTTGGGGATGCGGCCGGCGGTCGGAACGCCCTGGATCACCTTTTCGGCATTGCCTTGCGCGGCAAAGCCGCCGACCAGCAGCGAGCCCTGGGCGACGGCATAGATCTCGCCGTCCGGCGCCTTGAGCGGCGTCATCACCAGCGTGCCGCCTGAAATCGCTGTGGCATCGCCGAGCGAGGAGACGTTGACGTCGATGCGGGCGCCGGACTGCACGAAGGCCGGCATGTTGGCCGTGACAACCACCGCAGCGACATTCTTGACGCGCAGGCGGCCGTCCTCCGAGGCGATGCCGAGATTTTCGAGCATGGCGCGGATCGACTGTTCGGTGAAGGGCGAGTTGCGCAGGCTGTCGCCGGTGCCCGGCAGGCCGATGACGAGGCCGTAGCCGACAAGCTGGTTGTCGCGGGATTCCTGCAGTGAGGCGACGTCCTTGATGCGGACATTGATGAGATGCGCGCCGCCGCTGTTGAGCGTGGTCTGCCGTCCGCCGTCACCACCGCTGCCAAAGCCATCATCGCCGCCAGCCTTGGCGGCACGCGCTGCCAGCTCGGAGGCAGGAACGCCGTCGGGACCGTCGGCGTAAGCGTTCTGGAGGCCAAGAACGGCAACTGCCGCGAGCAACAGTCTGCGGATCATATGGCACCCACGTGGATCGAGCCGTCGGCCATGACCGTGCCGCTGAGGACCTTGCCACTGTCTATGTTGCGGACCTTGACAAGGTCGCCGGCAGCACCCGGTTCGAGCGTGACGGCGGTAGCCGAGATCAGGAGAGCACCCGCGGCGAACACGACCTGGACGGAGGCGCCGCGGTCGACCAGCCAGGCCTCGCGCAACGCATTGACGGGAATATAGCGGCCGGGCAGCAGCGTGCGCTTGGCAACCCTGCCGTCGAGCTCCTTGGCAAGCGTCGCGACCGCGTCCGGGCGAACCTTGCCCGGCTTGAGCGTGACTTCCTTGAGCGCGGACAAGGCGATCGCTTCGCCGGGGTAGATGACGCGGTTGGGAACGAGCACCACCTCCTGTTCGGCGGCCATCGCTGCGCTGCCAAGCATGGCGAACGCGAGGACCGCCGTGCGGATATGGAGGAGGGCGTTCCGTCGCCGCATGATGCTCACCKGATGTTCTTGGAGACGACAGCGGCCATTTCGTCGGCCGCCTGAATGACCTTGGAATTCATCTCGTAGGCGCGCTGCGCCGAGATCAGCTCGGTGATTTCCTTGACCGGGTCGACGTTGGAGTTTTCCAGGTAGCCCTGCTTGATCGTGGCGTAGCCGGGATCGCCAGGCACGCCGACATTGGCGGCACCCGAGGCTTCGGTTTCCTGGAAGAGATTGTCGCCGAGAGGCATCAACCCCGCTTCGTTGGCGAAGTTGGCAAGCGTCAGGTCGCCCAGCGGCTGGAGCGCTGCCTGGCCGTCGAGCCGGGCGAAGACCTGGCCGGAATTGTTGACGATGACCTCGACCGCATCCTGCGGCACGGTGATCGCCGGGACGACGTTGAAGCCGTCGACGGTGACCAGCTGGCCGGTGGCGTTCTTGTTGAACGAGCCGGCGCGGGTGTAGAGTGTCTGGCCGTCGGCACCTTCGATCTGGAACCAGCCCTTGCCTGACAAGGCGAGGTCGAACTCGTTGGTGGTGCTGGTCAGGCCGCCCTGGATGTGGACGTTGCGCACGGCCGCCGTCTTGACGCCGAGGCCGATGCTGACGCCTTCCGGCACGATCGCCGAATTGGCGCGATTGGGCACACCTTGCAGGCGGTCGACCTGATAGAGCAGATCGGAGAATTCGGCGCGGGCGCGCTTGTAGCCGGTGGTGTTGATGTTCGCGATGTTGTTCGCGATCACCTCGAGATTGGTCTGCTGGGCATTCATGCCCGTAGCGGCAATGGCTAGCGCTTTCATCGGAATGTTCCTCAGATGCCCATGCGGCTGACTTCGAGATATGCCGTGACGATCTTGTCGCGGATGGCGACGGCCGCCTGCAGCGCCTGCTCGGCACTCATCACCGCGTCGACAACCTCACGGGTGTCGGCCTTGCCCTGAAGCCCGGAAAGCGAGAGCTGCTCTGCCTTGTGCAAGGTGGCCTTGGTCTGTGCGGCGGCGTCCGCAAGGGCTGCCGCGAAGGACGAGCCGACGCCGCCAGCTGCGGCTGCGCCAGCCTCGGGCACGACGCTCGTCGGCTTGCTCAGTAGCTGCGTGCCGAGTGGGCTGATGCTGCCGATCATTACTGGCTCCTCATAAGATCAATGGTCATGGAAATGAGATCGCGCGCCTGCTTGATGACCTGCAGGTTGGCTTCATAGGAACGGTTGGCCTCGGTCATGTCGGCCATTTCGATGATGACATTGACGTTGGGCATCTTGACGAAGCCGCTGGCGTCGGCGGCCTCGTTGCCGGGCTGGAACTCCAGCGGAAACGCCGACTGATCATGGCCGATCGAGGCGATCTCGACGGTTGAAGCGCCGGTTGCGCGGTCGAGCTCGGCAGCGAAGCTCACGGTCTTGCGGCGATAGGGGTCGGCACCRGGCGTGTTGCCGGTAGACTGGGCGTTGGCAAGGTTTTCCGAAACGATGCGAAGGCGTTCGGACTGGGCTCCGAGACCGGAGCCTGCGACCTTAAGTGCTGAAACGAGCGGATCCATCCCTGTCAGGCCTTTGTGCTGAGCATGATCATGCGGTGGAAGGCCTTGACGATGGCCGTGTTGAGCTCGAACGAACGGCGGACTTCGCCGGCTTTCATGAGCTCGTCTTCGACCGCCACCGTATTGTCGGATGGCAGGACCGCGTGCTTGGGTTCTTCGGGTTTGACCGCGTAGCCTGCTTCGGTGGCGCCACCGGTGAGATGGCCCTTCTGGGTCGACGCCATGGCGACGCGCGAACGGTCAAGCACGCGCTCGAAGGGCTCGATGTCGTTGGTCCGATAGCCGGGCGTGTTGGCGTTGGCGACGTTGCCGGCGATGGTGTTCTGGCGCACCGAAAGCCAGCGTGCCTGCTGGGCGGCCAGATCGAACAGGTTGACGGGGTCCATGGAAATCTCCGAGCAGATTTCCAAACACTATTGCGTCAGTCTTGCGCGGGCCTTGCGCGGCGGTCCTTCGGCAAAACCAGCTCAAGGCGAGACGTGGAAGACCTCTTCGCGCGAGGTGACGAGCACCCATTTGCCGTCGCGCTGTTCGATCGAGGCGACACGGCTCGAGTCGGGCAGCGGCGAGCCACGCTGGACGATCCAGACGCCGGCATCGTCTTCGACCATGGCTCGGCCATTGGCGATATGAACGAGCTTGAATTCGATCTTCGGTCCGGGGAAGGGCTGTTCGGTAACGCCCGGAACGCCAACCTCGTCGTCCTTGTCGCGGCGCAGCGAGCCGGTGGCAAAGAGGTCGAGCTTCATCGGCGGAATATCTTCGACCGACATAGGCGCGCCTATGCGGTTGACCTGTTGGCCCATGGCGAGCGGAATCGGTTGCTGGTTCTGGCCGCCGCCAGAGAATTTCATCGCGCGGACGCCGAATTTCTCCTGGTTGAAGAAGATATACCAGGGAAACAGTGCGCAGGTGAGACCGAGCGCGATGCCGAGGCCAGCGATGACGAAGTCGCTGCTGCGGTCGCGCTTTTCGCGCCTTGGGGTGATGGTCAGCGGCGAGCGCTTCAAGCCGAGGCGCTGGAGCAGCGTGAGCGGCTTGTCCTTGCTCCCGATCATTTCGAGGAACACGCTTGCCGGGTCATTCCGCCTGAACATGGGCTCTATCCTTGGCTTTCAGGTGACGTGCGAGATCGGAGAACGGATCTAGCGAAGGCCCATCGGCAGGCGACTGGCCGAGCGCCTCGTAGATCACCGGAACCTGGCGCACGGCGAGATCGAGCTCCGGATCGGCGCCGGCCTGGTAGGCGCCGAGCAGGCGGATGTCGCGCGTGTCTTCGAAACGCGAGATCATAGCCTTGAGCTTGCTGACAAGCTGGCGCTGTTCTGGAGTCCAGGCCTTGCCGGCCAGACGCGAGATCGAGGATAGCGGATTGACCGGCGGATAGCGGCCCTGTTCGGCAATCGAGCGGTCGAGCACGACGTGGCCATCGAGGATGCCGCGGACGGAATCCGCGACCGGATCGTTGTGGTCGTCGCCATCGACGAGCACCGAGATGATCGCGGTGATCGAGCCGGTGCCTTCCATGCCGGGGCCAGCGCGCTCAAGCAGCTTGGGCAGGTCGGTGAAGACGGACGCGGGATAGCCG
>NZ_JBFUKO010000284.1:0-6927 GCF_056400805.1 Aminobacter sp. P4_H6_2 | reverse complement strand
GTGTCGACCATTCGAGATAGGCGGCGTGCAGCGCCTTCGTGGCCTCGACCCAGGCCGGTTTGGCGGCGGGCTTGCGCTTGGCGAAGGCCTCGACGAAAGCGGCGGGCGAGGCGTTGATGGCCAATGTCGGGCGGTAGACGCGACCGAGCTCGTCAGCGTCGGCATGGACGTGGACAAGCGTCTGGTCGGGATAGGGGCTCTTGATCAGCGTGTAGTCGGACGACGGCATTTCGCCGAAGCGGCCACCGACGAGCAGCACGAGGTCGGCGTCCTTGATCGCCTTGGCGATCTTGGGGTTGACGCCGATGCCGACGTCGCCGGCGTAGTTTTCGTGCAGGTGGTCGAACAGCATCTGGCGGCGGAAGGAGACGCCGACGGGCAGAGCCCAGGCTTCCGAAATCTTCTTGATCCGCTCGACGGCCTCGGCATTCCAGCGGGTGCCGCCGAGGATGACGAAGGGACGCTTGGCGCCATTGAGCAGGGCTTCGAGTTTGGAAAGCTCTTCGTCGCCGGGGCGGGTTTCGACAGGGGTCGCGGGTAGCGCGACCGGAGCCTCAACGACGCTGGTCAGCATGTCCTCGGGCAGCGACACGATCACCGGGCCGGGACGGCCAGACATGGCGACGGAGAAGGCGCGGGTGACCAGTTCGGGAATGCGGGCTGCGTCGTCGATCTCGACGACCCATTTGGCGATATCGCCGAAGAAGCGCTTGTAGTCGACTTCCTGGAACGCCTCGCGCTCCTTGGCATGGCTCGCCACCTGGCCGATGAACAAGATCATCGGGATCGAATCCTGCATGGCGATGTGAACGCCGGCGGAGGCGTTGGTGGCGCCGGGACCGCGGGTGACGAAGCAGATGCCAGGCTGGCCGGTGAGGCGGCCATGGCAGTCGGCCATCATCGCGGCACCGCCCTCCTGGCGGCAAACGATGCTGCGGATCTTTGAATCATGCAGCGCGTCGAGCACCGCGAGATAGGATTCGCCCGGCACGCAATATATGCGGTCGACGCCATTGGCCTCAAGCGCATCGACGATCAGTTTTCCGCCGGTCTTCATTTCGCATTCTTCTCCAGTTCGGCAAGGATTTCTGCGGTGTGTTCGCCCAGCCGGGGAGACGGCCGGTCATAGGTTAGCGGTGTCTCGGACATGACCATCGGCGCGCGCACCGAGGGCAGCTTGTTGCCGTGGCCGTCGTCGAGGTCCATGCGCATGCCGCGGGCGATCGCCTGCGGGTCGGAGAAAGCCTGGCCGATGGTGTTGATCGGGCTTGCCGGCACGCCCGATGCTTCGAGCCTGGCAAGCAGTGTTTCGCGGTCGAAGGCTGCGAGTGCGGCCACGATCTTCTCACGCAGGGCGACACGATTGGCGACGCGCGCCGAATTGGTGGCGAAGAGCGGGTCGGTGGCGATGGCTTCGAGCCCGACGATGGCGCAGAATTTCTGGAACTGGCCGTCATTGCCGACGGCAAGGATGAAATGCCCGTCGCGCACCGGCAAAACCTCGTAGGGCGAGATGTTGGGATGGGCATTGCCCATCTGCACCGGCGAATTGCCCGAGACCAGATAGTTCAGGTTCTGGTTGGCGAGCACCGACATCTGGGCGTCGAACAAGGCCATGTCGACATGCTGGCCCTGGCCTGTGGCCTCGGCGTGGCGGAGGGCGGCCTGGATGGCGATGACGGAGTAAAGCCCGGTGAAGATGTCGGTGACGGCGACGCCGACCTTCTGCGGCTCGCCGCCTGCGGGCCCGGTGATCGACATCAGGCCCGACATGCCCTGGACGATGAAGTCGTAGCCGGCGCGGGCCGCATAAGGCCCGTCCTGGCCGAAGCCGGTGATCGAGCAATAGACCAGCTTGGGATTGATCTTTTTCAGGCTCTCATAATCGAGGCCGTATTTCTTGAGGCCGCCGAGCTTGAAATTCTCGATCAGAATGTCGGCGTCGGCGACCAGCTTGCGCACGATCTCCGCACCTTTTGGTGTCGAGAAGTCGAGCGCGATGGAGCGCTTGCCGCGATTGCAGGAGTGGTAATAGGCGGCCGAGAGGTTTTCGCCGTCATGGGAAGTGACGAAGGGCGGACCCCACTTGCGCGTGTCGTCGCCGCCATCTGGGTTCTCCACCTTGATGACGTCGGCGCCGAGATCGGCCAGCAATTGTCCCGCCCATGGGCCGGCAAGGATGCGGGCGAGTTCGATGACGCGGACGCCGTGAAGGGGCGGATTGCTCATGAGGCACCAGAATTCATTTCAAGTGGGCCACGCTCTATCAGGAGTCCCGATATCCCRCCACCACGTTGCGATGGGCCAGTTGCCGCTGTCAGCGGGGAATTGTGCGGTCCAGCCAGTCGGCGAAATCGGCCATGATCGGCTCGCGATTGATCTCGTTGAGGCTTTCGTGGCGGGTCTCGGCGTAAACCTTTGAAATGAGATTCGAAAAACCCATCCGGCGCATGCGGGTTGCCAGCGTTTCGACAGCCTTGCCGCCTGACGTGGCGGGGTCGCGCTCGCCGCCCACCAGATTGAACGGCAGGTCCTTGCGCACACCAGCGAAGTTGCGGTCGTCGGCGCCAGCGAAGACGAGGTCGAAAATGTCGATCCACATCGACACGGATGCGTCCCAGCCGCAGAGCGGGTCGGCGACGTAGAGGTCGACTTCCGCGGGATGGCGCGAGAGCCAATCGAACTCGGTGCGGGGATTGGTTATTTTCTTCGCCCAGTCGCCGAAGGTCAGCTTTGGCAGGATGCGGGAGGGCACGTCGGAACCCAGACGGAAACGCTCGAAGGCAAGGATCGCCTGGGCAAGCCGACCAAGCAGGCCGGCCGAGAAATTAGCGTTCCAGATGGCTGCGGCGGCAATTCGCTCGGAATGGCGGAGCGTGAAGTTGAGTGCGATCAGCCCGCCCATCGAATGGCCGAAGATGACGACGGGCAGGCCGGGATGCTGTTCGGCGATGCGGTCGTGAACCGCCCCGACATCAGCAAGTACGTGCTCGACGCCGTCCTTTTGGGCGAAACGTCCGGTCGGCGCGCCGGGCGCGGTGGTCTCACCATGGCCACGATGGTCGTGGGCATAGACGTGATAGCCACGCGCGGCGAGAAAGTCGGCGAAGCGGCCGTAGCGCGCGGCATGCTCGGCAAGCCCGTGATTGATCTGCACCACGGCGCCGGCAGGGGCGTCGGCAGCCCTGACGTAAAGATTGAGTACTGCTCCGGTCGGAGACGCGAGTTTGCTGCTGATATCAAATGGCATCGTGTCCCCTTAAAGGCGACTGTTGAGTGAGGACGGAGCATGCGTCAAGAGCGGTCAGGCTCATCCGATAAGCGCAAGATGTCAGGAGATGGCAAGGCCGGTCTTGTTCGCAGAATGACAGTCCATATATTCCGCTAACCCTTGCGCCGGAATTTCAGTTTCCGACGCCGTTTCTTCGAATTTCCCTCATTTTCCCGCACGGTCGTCATGCAACCGATTATTTCCGTTTCAAATCTTTCCAAGACCTATGCGTCGGGCTTTTCGGCGCTCAAGAACATCAACCTCGATATTCGCCGTGGCGAGATATTCGCTTTGCTCGGCCCGAATGGGGCGGGAAAGACGACGCTGATCAGCATCATCTGCGGGATCGTCAATCCATCCGAAGGCAAAGTGCTGGCTGACGGGCACGACATCGTCACCGACTTCCGCGCGGCGCGCTCACGCATCGGCCTTGTGCCACAGGAACTCACGACCGACGCCTTCGAGACGGTCTGGGCGACGGTCAGCTTCAGCCGTGGCMTGTTTGGCAAGCCGGCGAACCCCGCCCACATCGAAAAGATCCTCAAGGACCTGTCGCTGTGGGACAAAAAGGACAACAAGATCATCACCCTGTCGGGCGGCATGAAGCGCCGCGTGATGATCGCCAAGGCGTTGTCGCACGAGCCGCAGATCCTGTTCCTCGACGAGCCGACGGCCGGTGTGGACGTCGAGCTCCGGCGCGACATGTGGGAGGTTGTGCGGCAGCTGCGCGAAACCGGCGTCACCATCATCCTGACCACGCACTACATCGAAGAGGCCGAGCAGATGGCCGACCGGGTCGGTGTCATCAGCCATGGCGAGATCATCCTGGTCGAGGAAAAGGCCGAGCTGATGCACAAGCTGGGCGGCAAGCAGCTGACGCTTCAGTTGCAGAACCCGCTGGAACACCTGCCGCCCGAGCTGGCGGGACATGGGCTCGACCTGTCCGAGGACGGGCATGAGCTCGTCTACACCTACGACACCCAAGGCGAGCGGACGGGCATCACCGCCCTGCTCAAGGACCTCAACGACGCCGGAATCCGCTTCAGGGACCTGCAGACCAAGCAGAGTTCGCTCGAAGAGATTTTCGTCAATCTGGTGAGTGAACGGCGATGAATTTTTACGCGATCCGCGCAATCTATTTGTTCGAAATGGCGCGCACCTGGCGCACGCTGCTGCAAAGCATCGTTTCGCCCGTCGTCTCGACATCGCTTTATTTCGTCGTCTTTGGGGCTGCCATCGGCTCGCGCATCACAGAGATCAACGGCATCAGCTACGGCGCTTTCATCGTGCCCGGGCTGATCATGCTGTCGCTGCTCACCCAGAGCATCTCCAACGCGTCCTTCGGCATCTATTTCCCGAAATTCGTCGGCACGATCTACGAACTGTTGTCGGCGCCGGTTTCGTATCTGGAGATCGTTATCTCMTATGTCGGGGCGGCGGCGTCGAAGTCGATCATCCTCGGCTTGATCATCCTCGCTACCGCTGCCCTGTTCGTGCCGCTGGAGATCCAGCAYCCTGGATGGATGCTGCTGTTTCTGGTGCTGACCGCCGTCACCTTCAGCCTGTTCGGCTTCATCATCGGCATCTGGGCCGGCAATTTCGAGCAGCTGCAGCTGGTGCCGATGCTGATTGTGACGCCACTGACCTTTCTGGGCGGCAGCTTCTATTCCATCGACATGCTGCCGCCGTTCTGGCGCACCGTGTCGCTGTTCAACCCGGTGGTCTACCTAGTCAGCGGCTTCCGTTGGAGCTTCTTTGGCATATCGGACGTCAATGTCGGCATCAGCCTCGGCATGACTTTGGTGTTCCTGGCGGCCTGCCTTGTCGCGGTCTGGTGGATATTCAGGACCGGCTGGCGCATCAAGGCGTAGTGGCGGCTGCACGCCAACTTGTCGATGCAGCCGCCAGAACGCCTATCCGCTTACACTCCAGCGCTGTTCGAGATCGACGAAAGGCTGCGCCGCCAATACAGCAACGGTGCATGGTCTTCCGTCTCGGTGTGCTCGACGATCGCCGTGACCAGTGAGTGATCCCCGAGTGGCAGCTGGTCGCGGACGCTGGCCGCCATCCACATCAGTGTCTCATCGATGCGAGGAAGCCCGTATTCCTCGCACCAACTGGTGTCACCGAACCGGTCTATCCCCGGCGTTGCGAAGCGGCGCGCAATGTCATGCTGGTGGGCGGCGAGAACGTTGATGCCGATCGGGGTTCCGGCCTCCAGCCGCTGTAGCAGCCCAGAGGCCTGTTTCATCGCAAACATCAGCATCGGCGGGCCAAGGGACAGAGCGCCCAGCGTGCCAACGGTTGCGCCGTAGCGTTCCGATCCGCTGCCCGTTGTTATGACTGCAACGGATGTCGGTATCTGCGCGAAGGCCGACTTGAGGGTGTCTGGCGACAATATTCCAGGCGCCTCAGTGCTTACCATTTTGCGGCAAGCGGCGAGGGCCCCTCCAGCGAGGGGAAGTGCGGCAATACCTCTTCGGCAAGCTCCTGGATGATCTCGCCAGCCGGCCTCGTGGAAAACTGCATTCCAAGTGCTGCGTGGTTGACGCCGGCCTCGCGCCATTCTCCGAGAAGGTCGATCAGTCCCTTGCGGCCGGTCTTCAACACGAAGCCGCCACGGAGCGGGGTGCGAGGAAAGTCGGGATCGTCGGAGAGGTCGAGCCATTCGTTGGTCATATGCGGGCGAAAACCACCGTCCGGAATCTGGTCGCGCCAGGCACGAATGTTCTGCGCCAGCCGCTTTGGGCCTTCTGGTATGTGGGTGGGCTGCGGGTACGTCAGCCAGCCGTCGGCGTGTTCGGCAACCCAAGCCGGTGTCTGCCTGCTCGACCCGGTGATGATCAGGGGGATACGACCGACAGGCGGCTTGGGCAGGAAATCGATGCCTGTCATCGTTCCGAGCGTTGAATTGATGGACGGGCGCCCGGGGGCGATGAGTTGCCGGAAATAGGAGACCGCTTCCGCAAATCGCCTGCCCCGATCGTCCATGTCCAAGCCATAGGCCGGAAACTCGGCCGGCCGGTCGCCGGACGCTATTCCCAGCACAAGACGCCCGCCTGAAAGCTGGTCGATGGTGGTCGCGGCCTTGGCGAGATCGATGGGATGGCGGAGCGAAAAGATGGCGCTTCCCGTGGCCAGCGCGACTTTTTGCGTCCGCGCCGCCAGATAGGAAAGATAGGTGAAAGGGTCGAAAAGCTGGCCCGCATCGCCAAATCCCGGATCGAAAAGCGGCACGTCACGGACCCAGATGCTTGCGAAGTCGCGGCGGTCGATTTCTTCAACCAATGCGGCCTGACCTTCCAGTACGGCCATGTCGCCCTCATAGAAGCGCAAGGGCAGAAAGATGCCGACTGTCAGCCGGTCCGGAGCGAACATGCGCCGATAGCCGGGGTGACCGGCAAATGCGTCGCTGGATGCGCCGGAGACGGCGGTCGAACGATCTGTTCGGGGGACGGCGATGTTCATTGGCGGAAGTTTCCTTGTCATGGGTCTGTCTGGGACTGGGCGGAAGGCCCGGCCGGGTGAGCTGCTCTTTTGAAGCGCTACCTTGGCCCCACGCTACGAAACCGGGACATGTGAGGGAAACGATGATTTCTCGTTCAAGAAGATAGACATACTAAATTCTGGATATGGCCATCGCAGAAACGTGTATC
>NZ_JBFUKO010000283.1:0-6942 GCF_056400805.1 Aminobacter sp. P4_H6_2 | reverse complement strand
CACCCACATGAACATCCTGGATGCGAGCGAGGTCGAGGCGGTCTCGGCAAGTGGCATGGCACTCGTTTGGCACCCCGGAAACGTCATGTACTACGCCATCTCCCAGACCGGCAGGAGCGCGTTTCCTGGATTGCATCGACGTGGCACCTCGGTGGCATTTGGCACCGATATCGCCAAGGTCTGGGCGTTTGGCGATCTTGGTTTCATCGCTTACCTGGTGAGCCGGGAATGGGGCGAGTACCTCACGTCGGAAGCCATACAGGAGATGTTCACGCTGGGCGGCGCCAGGGCGTTGGGCTTGAAAGACGAAGTCGGCAGCCTCCAAGTGGGCAAGCGCGCAGACATCGTCATCCGGACGAACGCGCTCCCCGATTCGCAGCCCAATGTCGATGCCGTGCGCCAGCTTGCGCTGGTCTCGCGCACCAAAGGCGTTGATACAGTTCTGTGCAACGGCGAGGTGATCGTTCGGCATGGCCGGCTGGTCAGGCTCGATGAATCCGAAATCTATCGACAGGCGCGGAAATCGGCCGAAGCTGTCGCCGTGCGCGCCGAGATCAAACCGAGCAACAGCTGGCCGCTTGTCACCTGACTATTCTGGTCCAAGTTATGCGCGCGATCGATTGTGAAAGTTGGGCTGATGACGAACGTAGAATTATCCAATGTTTCGTTCTGCTGTTGTCGTGTCGCGGCAACCTGGTAAGGGGAGGTCCGGCGTGATCTCGGTTGGCGACATCATCGAGGAATGGATGTTCACGGTCGAGGCCGGCAAGATTCGCGAATTCGCGCGTGCGGTGCGGGATATTCACGGCGGTGGTGAAGAGGTGATCGCGTCGTCGACGTTTCCGGTGGTGGCGTCCGCGGGCTTCGTCGAGCGGCTGATCACCGAAATCCTTAAGCTCGATCGTAGCCGTACGGTTCATGGCGCACAGCAGTACGAGTATTTCGCGCCGATACGCGCCGGCGACCGGCTGTGCTGCCGGGCACGTATGGTGGCCGACGAGATACGGACCGGGCGGCGCGGCGGACGCATGCGCGTGGTTAGTATCGAGACCGAATTCGCGTCCGTTGCGACCGGGAAAATCGTCTGCCGGGAAACCATGACCACCATCCAGACGGAGACGAACCAGTCATGACGCCGCCTGCGCCAATCGTCTTTGCTCCGCTAACGCGAACCGACTTTGTCCGCTACGCCGGCGCCTCGGGGGATTTCAATCCGCTGCATCACGATGCACGATTCGCCGAAGCCGCCGGGCTCTCCGATGTGATGGGTCACGGCATGCTTTCGGCCGGACTGCTCGCGTCGGCTGTCAGTGCATGGTTCGGGGCGGGCAGCATCCAGAAATTCTCGGTCCGTTTTCAAAAGCCGGTCTGGCCCGGCGACAGGCTCACCGCCTCTTGCGATATCGAAGCTGTTCGAAGCGAAGGCGGGGAGATGGTAGTGGATCTTACGCTGAAACTGGCGCGGGAGCCCTACGATATCGTGATATCGGGTACGGCTCTGGTCTTCACCACCCGATCGCTTCTTGATGACATGCCGAAGTCCCTAGGAAAACAAGGAAAATGAGGGAACTTTGATGCCTTCCAATACAGTACAGGTACGCCTCGCGCATGCGCAGGATCGCGATGCCTTCCTCGAAATGTGGGCGGATTTCGTGGCGCTCGCGCCGTCGGAGCCCGGCGATCGCAGCATGGGCGAAGCCAACTGGGCACGAATCCTGGATGCGGATACCCCGCTGGAATGCATTGTTGGAGTCGATGACCATGGCATGCAGCTAGGCTTTGTCTTGTTCCTTGCCTTCCCCTTCACCTGGAGCAATGGTGATGTCTGCTATTTGCAGGACATCTATGTTCGTTCCGAGAGCCGGGGCAAAGGTGTCGCCCAGGCGATGATCGATCATCTCCATGAGATTGCTCGGACGATGGGCTGGTTCAAGATTTTCTGGATGACGCAGTCCGACAACTATCCGGCCCAGCGGCTTTACGAAAAGGTCGCAGAACGAAAGGACTATATCCGTTACGACCTTGTCGTTCGCGCGCCTTAAAGTTCGCTCCTATTCGGCGCCACCGCTGCAATCACCAGGTCATCGCGGCAATTGGCGGCTTGGTCCCATCGGGAATGGGACTTTTGTAGTTGGCCTTGCCTGCGCGTTTTTCGTGCGCGGCCTTGGCCTTGGCGATCAAGTCCTTGTCGTGGATTGCATCGACCGCGGTGGCCGCCATTGCCTTGGCGGCATGGACCATCCCCTTGAGCGCGGCGGGGCTCTTGCCCTGCGCAACCAGTTGCCATGAGTGGAAGGGTGTGCCGATGGCAAAATTGGCCCCGTTCAACTGCACGGTCGGCACTACCCAGCTCACATCAGCGACATCTGTCGAGCCCATGCTGATCGCCTTGAGCATCGAGGGGTCACTGGCCACGATGAAATCGGCCAATGCCTTGTCGGGATCGACTTCACGACCGAAGGAAACAAAGGCATGACTGATCTCTTCGGGTGACAAGGTCCTCTGGATTTCCCTGGCGAAGTTGGCATCGGCCTCGTCGAATTCCGGTGCGCCAAGCTTGACGATGTTGCGCGCCATGATCTCTTGTAGTGGGCCGCACGGGATGTAGTTGGCGACGGCGCTGATCACCTCGATGGTGACCTTGGTTTCCGTCATCAGCGCGGCACCCCGGGCAATGTTCTTGACCCGCTCGAGCAAGCCAAACATCTCATCCAGGTTCCTGGCGCGCACGGCGTAGCGAACCTTGGCATAACCCTGCACGACATTTGGGGCGATGCCGCCGCCGTCGAGCATGGCGTAGTGAACCCGCGCATCGCTCGGCATGTGCTCGCGCATATAGTTGACGCCGACATTCATCAGCTCGACCGCATCCAGTGCGCTGCGGCCGAGATGGGGGGCTTCCGAGGCATGGGAGGAGCGCCCGAGGAATGAGAAATCGACCCGCGTATTGGCTAGGGTTTCGGACGACCAGAGTTCCACGGCCGCAGCAGGATGCCAGGTAATGGCGAAGTCGACGTCGTCGAAAAGGCCGGCCTTGACCATGAAGGCCTTGGCCGCTCCGCCTTCTTCTGCGGGACAGCCATAATAGCGCACGGTGCCAGGTAGCTTGTTTTCGACCAGCCAGTTCTTGACTGCGGTTGCCGCCAGCAAGGCGCCGGCCCCGAGCAGGTTATGTCCACAACCATGCCCATTCCCGCCACTTGTAACAGGCTGATGCTGGGCGATACCTGCCTGTTGGCTAAGCCCGGGCAACGCATCGTATTCACCCAGAAAAGCAATCACCGGGCCGCCGTTTCCGGCTTCGCCCATGATGGCCGTCGGGATGTCGGCGAGATTCGACTTGACCGCAAAGCCCTGCCGTTCGAGTTCGGCCAGATGCTCCTTTGACGAGCGCTGTTCCATGTAGCAAGTCTCGGGCATTCCCCAAATGCGATCCGACAACTCGATCAGTTCGTCCTTCTTCTCGTCGACATAGTCCCAGATTTCCGGGGTATTTTTCATGTCGCCTCATCACCCTTGTTTACGAACGCCGCACGAGCGACTGGAAGGACGGTGCCTGCATTGCTGCCTGGTTTGCGGTGTTGCCATCTTGTGCGATCCAGCACTTGTTGACCGGCCATTCTGCCGAGAACCGGTTCGAGGCCGTGGCGGCTCCAGACATATGGTTTGTTGTGCCGCACCGCCGTCAGCCGCAAGCCCAATGGCTAAGCGCGTGCGCAAAGATTCCCCAACATGAAAGTGAAGTCAATGTCAGTTGCCTGGCTTCGATTGACCGCCGGGGCGGTGCCGTTTCGACCGATGGGAGCCGTTGATATCGACGCTGTCCTCATGGGCTCTTTCGTCACCTGAGCGGCAGAGCGTTCCAAAATCAACCAGAATGACACCGGATTCGAGGGTTTCGTCGTGACCGGCGTTCGCCGAATCCTGCGAGCAGCCTTATTGCATTCGGCGGGATCCATCAGCTTGACCAGAGACGATTAATGAATATGATGTCATTATCATTTTACTGCCGTTCCTCCGGATTTAGAGATGGGATGGCCGGGCTGGTTGATCGCAGGGCGGGGTTTGCTTGAAGAGGTGGTGATCGGTTCCTGCCGGCTGCAGGCGGTTCACCGTAAATCCGACGCCGCGATGTCTGGCCTCGGATCGGGAGGAGCACGATATGTTCGGATATAGTATCCCATGACTGGTCTGCTTGAGGTCGATAATCTGACGACGGTTTTTCACACGCATAGCGGAACGCTTCATGCGGTGAACGGGATCAGTTTCGATCTGGACGAAGGCGAGTTGCTTGCCGTAGTCGGAGAGAGCGGCTCAGGCAAGAGCGTTGCCATGATGTCGCTCGTGCAATTGCTGACGAGCCCCCCGGCCAGGATCTCTGGCGGCCGCGTGATGTTCCAGAATCATGACCTCACTAAGCTGAGCGCATCGGAGATGCGCGAGATCCGCGGCTCGCAGATCGGCTTCATCTTCCAGGATCCGATGACGTCGCTCAATCCTGTATTCACGGTCGGGTTCCAGATCATGGAGCCGCTGCGCGAGCACATGGGGCTTTCAAAGAAGGCAGCCCGCACGCGCGCAGTCGAGCTGCTGGAACTGGTCGGTATCCCTGGCGCAGCCAAAAGGATCGACGACTACCCGCACCAGTTTTCTGGCGGAATGCGGCAGCGGGTCATGATCGCGATTGCACTTGCCTGCGACCCCAAGGTTCTGATCGCCGATGAGCCGACAACCGCGCTAGATGTGACCGTGCAGGCCCAGATACTGGAGCTTGTCCGCGATCTGCGCCGGAAGCTCGGCATGGGCATCATATGGATTACGCATGATCTCGGCGTGGCGGCGGGCATCGCCGATCGTGTCATGGTCATGTATGGAGGGCAGGTGATCGAGCACGCCAATGTGCGCGATCTCTTCAAGAATCCGCAGCATCCCTACACCAGAGCGCTGCTTGAGGCGCTGCCTAGCCGTCACCGGGCCGACGAAAACTTGCACAGTGTCCCCGGACAGCCGCCGCTTCTGTGGCAGCATCCGGCGTCTTGTGCCTTCGCGCCGCGCTGCAGCCACGTCTTTGAAAAATGCTGGCAGCGCAATCCCTTCCGGATCGAGCTGAATGACGGCCACGATGTGGCCTGCTGGTGGGACCCCCAGACAGGTGGAGYGCGCGATGTCGACTGAGGCGAGTCAGTCGACACAGGTCGTGTCCGAGGGTCATCCGCTGGTTCGTGTTGAGCGCCTGGCCGTGCATTTCCCGGTGTATAGGGGCCTCCTTCGCCGGCAGGTCGGGGCGGTCAGGGCTGTCGACGGATTGAGCTTCGATATCCGCAAGGGCGAGACGCTGGGGCTCGTGGGCGAAAGCGGTTGCGGAAAATCGACGACGGGCCGCGCCTTGTTGCGGCTGTGCTATGCGACCGCGGGAAGTATTTTCTTCGACGGGTCGGATGTAGCCGCACTCGAAGGTGAGACTTTGCGGCGTATGCGGCCGCGCATGCAGATGATCTTCCAGGACCCACAAGCCTCCTTGAACCCGCGCATGACGGTGGGGGCGATCATCGCCGAGCCGCTTGTCGAGCATCGCAAGTACCAGGGGGATGCGCGTGCCGCGCGGGTGGGCGAACTTCTGAATGCGGTGGGTCTTAGCCCCGATTATGTGAACCGCTATCCCCACGAGTTCTCGGGCGGGCAGCGCCAGCGTATCGGAATTGCACGGGCGCTCGCGCTCAATCCTGATTTCATCGTGTGCGACGAACCGATCGCCGCATTGGACGTGTCGATCCAGGCGCAGGTGGTCAATCTGCTGAAGGAACTGCAGAAGAAGCTCGGCCTCACCTACCWCTTTGTCAGCCATGACCTGTCGATGATCAGGCATATCGCTGACCGCGTCGCTGTCATGTACCTGGGCAAGATGGTTGAACTCGCCGATGTCGAGACTTTGTTCGCCGCGCCCAGGCATCCCTACACCAAGGCTTTATTGTCGGCAGTTCCGGTGCCCGACCCCGACGTCGAGGCGCAACGGCGCAGGATCATCCTGAAAGGCGACATCCCAGACCCTGCCAATCCGCCGCAAGGCTGCCGCTTCTGTACGCGCTGCCCGGAAGCGATCGAGCGGTGCTTTGTCGAGGAGCCTGTCTGGCGCGGAGCAGAGAGCAATCATCATGTGGCTTGCCACTTGGCTTAGCAAAAGGAGCCGCATTCTTCACCAGAGGATGAAGTCATTTCTGTCGGGAAACACAATAATAGGGGAAAACCAATGAGAAAGACTGCAGCAATTCTAGCCGTTACCTACGCCGCGTTCGCATCCGGCCAAGCCGCCGCCGACACGCAGCGCGGAAGAGACGGCAACTTGAAGATCATATTCTACCAAGCGGTGTCCGTGCTCAACCCGTTCATCTCCAGCGGAAACAAGGATGTTGATGCGGCCGCTTTGGTGCTTGAGCCATTGGCGCGCTACGATGAGAATGGCGCCATCGTGCCGGTTCTGGTCAAGGACATACCGACGCTTGAAAATGGCGGTGTGTCGAGCGACCTGAAGTCGATCGCCTGGCAATTGAAGCCCGGGCTGACCTGGTCGGACGGATCACCGGTTACGTCAAAGGATGTGGTTTTTACCGCAAAATACTGCATGGATCCGGCTGGGTCGTGCCAGCAGGTCGGAAATTTCGGCGAAGTTGCCAGCGTTGACGCGATCGACGATTTGACGGTCAAGGTAACGTTTTCCGGGCCCAAGGCATATCCGTTCGGCCCATTTGTCGGCGGCCAGTCGCCCATTCTCCAGAGCGCGCAGTTCAAGGACTGCCTTGGCGCAAAAATGCTTCAGTGCACGGATCAGAATTTCAAACCAATCGGCACCGGCCCCTTCAGGGTTGTCGACTTCAAAGCCAATGATGTCGTCACCTTTGAAGCCAATCCCAACTTTCGTGATGCCACAAAGCCCGCCTTCGCCAC
>NZ_JBFUKO010000282.1:0-6971 GCF_056400805.1 Aminobacter sp. P4_H6_2 | reverse complement strand
GCGCGAGGCTGTCGCCACCTTGCTTGATCCCGCTACGCTTCGGTGGATTGGTTTCTCGCATTTTGAGCCGGATGAATGCGGAGCCCTGAACAAATGGCTGGCCATTGCGCCCGGTGCGACAGCTATCACCAGCGTGGTCGGTGCCAGCGTGATGCTGGACGATTACGCGGATCAGCCGGCGCAGGCCCTGATGGACGGCGAGCGCCTGAGTACCGGTGCGCATACGTTTGAATTTCTCTCCACGCCGCATCTGCCTCACGGATGGGACGCAAGCCTTCTCTTCGATGAAACGGAGCGCACGCTGTTTGCGTCCGATTTGTTTCTCCATCAAGGCGCTGGGCCCGCTGTCGTCGAAGCAGATATCGTCGGACCGGCGCGGGAGATGATCGTTTCCACGCTCAAGAGCCCGTTCGCCCATAGCATTCCGTGGACTTCAAGGACGGATGCGATGTTCAAACGACTAATCACGCTTCAACCGAACACGCTTGCGGTAATGCATGGCTCGGCTTTCCGGGGAAATGGAGCGGGGGCTCTTGCTGATCTTTGCGGCGCCCTCGGCGAGCTGTCAGGGTCTGAGTGACTTCGCATCATGTACTCAGCGAGTTCGACGCGCGCAGGCTGACCCCGGTGATGCGCCAGACGCCGTCGGGCTGCAGTTCGAGCGTGTAGACGGCCTCATAGTCCTTGCCGTCCGCACCGACGATGATCACCTGCTGGATGATCGCGGACGGGCTCGTTTCCTTGGACTTGCCGAAGGAAAAACTCTGCGGCTTGTGCACTGGTTTGTAGGCCCCGGTGACCATACTCATGAAGGTGTCTAGTGTGGGGAAGATGCGCTTCACATTGGGCGCGGCGTAGCCATAGGCACCGGCATCGTCGCCGGCGTGAAAAGCATGGAGCTGGCCGGAGATGCTGTCCTGCGCCGCCTTGATCTCGGCATCGCCAGCAAGCGCTGGCAGGGCGAAAAACAGCGAAACAACAATGATTGCCGCACAGCGCATCATGACGTCTCCCACTTCGTGGCGGGCCATTGGCCGGTGCCACCATCACATTGTATCATACGCAAGCGGTGCGGCTGCGGTTTCAGGCGAATGGGCGAATTGTCTCTGGAACGTTGCCAGGCATTGGCTTGAAAGCGCTGGTGCGTTCTGCGACAAGACCGGCAACAAGGGCAGGCCCGGAACGGATAACGCGATGAAGACCTTTTTCGTGCAGATCAAATGCGAACTCGGCAAGGCCTATGAGGTGGCGAGTGCGCTGGCGGATGCCGAGATCGCCTCGGAGATCTACTCGACGGCTGGTAATTTCGACTTGCTGGTGAAGTTCTATGTCGACGACGAGGAAGACATCGGCCACTTCGTCAACGAAAAGGTCCATGCCATCGGCAACATCAGGGACACGTTCACGACCGTGACCTTCCGCGCGTTTTGAGCGTGAAAAGGGCAGGGATGCGCCCAAATCCCCGGCTTTTTGCCAAAATGATGGGCAATTTCCCGAATATGAAGCCGGCTGCGCCTGAAGCCGGCGATTGCGCTTGATTTTCTCCCTGGAGGTCATTTGACTGATCTCAGAGGGGAGTTTGCCAGTGGTCGCGTTCGATGAAATGCTCCCGGCCGAAGCCGGACTCAGACGGCCCTACGAGATTTATGACAGCTGGCTGAAAAACCAGGATCCCGCACGACTTACCGAAAAGATGCGCGATGCCGAGCKGGTATTCCGCAAGACCGGCATCACCTTTGCCGTCTATGGCGAACAGGAAGCTTCAGAACGGCTCATCCCCTTCGACATCGTGCCGCGGATTATTTCCGGCAATGAGTGGCGGCGGCTGACGCAAGGCATCGAGCAACGCGTGCAGGCGCTCAACGCCTTCCTCGACGACATCTATCACCGCCAGGAGATTTTGCGCGCCGGCCGCGTGCCGCGTGAGTTGATCGCCACCAATGAGGCGTTCTTGCCCGAGATGATCGGGGTCAGGCCGCCGGCTGGCGTCTACACCCACATCATCGGCGTCGATATCGTGCGCATCGCCGAGAATGAGTTCTACGTGCTCGAAGACAATGCGCGCACGCCATCCGGTGTCTCCTACATGCTGGAGAACCGCGAGACGATGCTGCAGCTTTTTCCCGAGCTGTTCCAGCGCATCAAGGTGCATCCCGTCGAGAACTACCCGCAGCTGCTGAGGCAGTCGCTTTCGGCGGTGCGGCCAAACGGGGTGAGCGGTACGCCGACGATCGCCGTGCTGACGCCGGGCAGCTTCAACTCGGCTTATTTCGAGCACGCATTCCTGGCCGACCAGATGGGGGTGCAGCTTGTCGAGGGCCAGGACCTGCGCGTTGTCGATGGGCGCGTGGCGATGCGCACCACCGAGGGCTACAAGCAGATCGACGTGCTCTACCGCCGCGTCGACGACGCCTATCTCGATCCGCTGACCTTCAAGCCGGATTCGGCGCTTGGCGTGCCCGGAATCATGGACGTCTACCGCGCTGGCAACATCACCATTGCCAATGCACCGGGCACCGGCATTGYCGACGACAAGGCGATCTACTCCTACATGCCCGAGATCATCGAGTTCTACACCGGGCGCAAGCCGATCCTGGGCAATATCCCGACCTGGCGCTGCTCCGAGCCTGACAGCCTGAAATATGTCCAGGAGCACCTCACCGAGCTGGTGGTCAAGGAAGTGCACGGCTCGGGCGGCTACGGCATGTTGGTCGGGCCGGCTGCCTCCAAGAAGGAATGCGAAGAGTTCTCGAAAAAGCTCGCGGCGCGGCCTTCCAACTACATCGCCCAGCCGACGCTGTCGCTGTCGACCTGCCCGATCCTGACCGAGAAGGGGCTTGCGCCACGCCATGTCGATCTCAGGCCGTTCGTGCTGGTTTCCGACCGTATTCGCATCGTGCCTGGGGGCCTGACGCGCGTGGCGCTCAAGGAAGGGTCACTGGTGGTGAATTCCTCACAAGGGGGCGGAACCAAGGACACCTGGGTTCTGGACGACTAAGGGGACGTTGAGACTTCATGCTTCTGGGACGCACCGCCAACGGCCTCTACTGGATGAACCGCTACATCGAGCGGACCGAGAATATGGCACGGCTGATCGATGCCGGCCTGCGCATAGCGCTGACCCGCAGCCAGGATGCCTCGGAAGAATGGAACTCGGTGCTGCTTTCGGCGGGAGCCGCCAGCGCGTTCGCCGCCAAGCACAGCGACTACACGGCAGAAAACGTCGCCGATTTCCTGCTGCGCGACATGGCCAACCCGTCGAGCGCTGTCGCGGCGATCGAAACGGCCCGAAACAATGCGCGCATGGTGCGCACAGCGCTGACCCGGGAAACCTGGGAGAGCATCAACGAAGCCTGGATGTCGCTGAAGCGCATGCTGGAATCTCCGATCGACCAGCGCGAACTGCCCGGAGTGCTCGACGCGATCAAGCGCGAGACGGCACTCATCCGCGGCTCGTTTTACGGCACCATGCTGCGCAACGAGATCTTCGATTTCGCCCAGCTCGGCACCTATGTCGAACGCGCCGACAACACCGCGCGCATCCTCGACGTCAAATATTACGTGCTGCTGCCGTCGGTTTCGTGGGTGGGCTCGTCGCTCGACAACTACCAGTGGGAGTCGATCTTGCGGTCGGTTGCGGCGCACAGGTCCTATCGCTGGGTCTATGAGGCCGAATACAAGCCGGCCAACATTGCCGAATATCTGATGCTCAATGCGCGCATGCCCCGTTCACTGGCTTTCAGCTACCGGTTCCTCGCCGAGCATCTCAAATACCTCGGTGAGGACTATGGCGCCAAGCACCCCGCGCAAGAGATCGCCGAACGAACCTATGCCAGGCTGCGCGGCACCGAGATCAAGGACATTTTCGAAACCGGTCTGCACGAGTTCCTCGCCGACTTCATTCAGGACAATAATCGGCTGGGCGATCAGGTCGCCCAGGATTTCGGCTTCTATTGATCGGATAGGAAGATGCGGCTCAAGGTCAGCCACAGCACCGAGTACAATTACGACGAGCCGATCCGCTATGGCCTGCAGCGTGTGCGCCTGTGGCCGGTGAGTGGGCCGGCGCAGACGGTGCTGACCTGGACGTTGCGTATCGAAGGCGCGCGCGAGGAAGTGCGATTTCTCGACCAGTTCGGCAATGACACCCGACTGCTCAGCATCGACGGAGAGCCGCACACGATCAGCGTCGTCGCCGAAGGCGAGGTGGAGACCAACGAAACCGCAGGCATTTCGGGGCTGCATCGTGGCTTTGCGCCGCTGTGGCTGTTCGAGCACCAGACACCGCTGACCGCCCCAGGCGCTGCGATCCGCGACCTTGCGGCTGATATCGGGGAGGGTGGCGAACTGGAGCGGCTGCACGCCTTGATGGCGACGATCCAGCAACGCGTGGCCTACGTGACCGGCACGACCGACTCCCGCACAACCGCCGAAGAGGCGCTTGAGAAAGGTACTGGCGTTTGCCAGGACCATGCTCATGTCTTTGCCGCCTCGGCCCGGCTGCTCGGATTTCCGGCGCGTTACGTCAGCGGCTATCTGATGATGAACGATACGATCGAGCAGGTGGCGAGCCACGCCTGGGCGGAGGCCTATGTCAACGGCCTGGGCTGGGTCGGCTTTGACGCTGCCAACGGCGTGTCGCCGGATGGGCGCTATGTGCGCGTGGCTGTGGGGCGCGACTATCGCGAGGCGATGCCGATTTCGGGCATTCTGATCGGGAACGCCCAGGAACGGCTTGCAGTCCACATCACCGTAGAGCAGTAATCCGGCATAGAAGCGTTCGCCGGACTGGAATCGATGACCTATTGCGTCGGCCTGAAGATTGATCGCGGCCTAGTGTTCATGTCGGACACGCGGACCAATGCCGGGGTCGACAGCATCTCGACCTTTCGCAAGATGCGGATCTGGGAGCTACCGGGCGAGCGCGTGGTCGTGCTGATGTCGGCCGGCAATCTTGCCACAACCCAGGCCGTGGTCAGCCTGCTCGACGAACGCACCAAAGCTGCGGCCGAACGCGCGCCGACGCTGCTCGAAGCGCCTTCGATGTACCAGATCGCGCGGCTGGTCGGCGACACGGTCAAGGAAGTGATCGCCCAGTCGGCGCTGGGCGGCCAGACGGCGGATGCGGCATTCAACGCCTCGTTCATCCTGGGCGGCCAGATCAAGGGCAGCGAACCCAGGCTGTTCATGATCTATCCCGAGGGCAATTTCATCGAATGCAGCGACGACACGCCGTTCTTCCAGATCGGCGAGACCAAGTACGGCAAGCCGATCATCGTGCGCGCCTATGACAAGACGATGAGCTTCGCCGAGACGGTCAAGCTGCTTTTGGTATCGTTTGATTCGACGTTGAAATCCAACCTGTCGGTAGGCCTGCCGCTCGACCTGGCTTTCTACGAAAAAGACAGTTTCAAGATCGGCCTGAAGAAGCGGATCGGTGCTGACGATCCCTATTACCGGAGTGTTTCGGAGGGCTGGTCCGACGCGCTGAAGGCGGCGTTTCAGAGCCTGCCCGATTTCATCGAATAGCCGCCAAGTTTGCACACACACCAAGGGGGGACGACGACCATGGACAGCAACGAGTTTCGCCATTGGTCGGTGAAGGCGGCCGAATGGGGCGTCGATTACCGCGCCGGGTTGCGCGACCGGCCGGTACGCCCGGATATCGAACCGGGTAAAATTCTGGGCGCGATTGCCGCCAGTCCGCCCGAAGAGGCCGAGCCGATGGAGGCTATCTTCGCCGACTTCGAGGCGACGATCGTGCCAGGCATGACGCATTGGCAGCATCCGCGTTTTTTTGCCTACTTTCCAGCCAACGCAGCACCCGTTTCAGTGGTGGCGGAATATCTCGTTAGCGCCATGGCTGCCCAGTGCATGCTCTGGCAGACCTCGCCGGCGGCAACGGAACTGGAAACACGCGTCGTCGACTGGCTGCGCCAGGCGCTTGGCCTGCCGGCCGATTTTTCCGGCGTCATCCAGGATTCTGCTTCCTCGGCGACGCTTGCGGCAGTGCTGACCATGCGCGAGCGCGCGCTTAACTGGCAAGGCAACAAATCTGGCCTTTCGGGTGCGCCGCGCCTGCGGATCTACTGTTCGGAGCACGTGCACACCTCCATCGACCGCGCCATCTGGGTTGCGGGAATCGGCGAGGAAAATCTCGTGCGTATTCCGACCGGCGGGCGCTTTCGTGCGATGTCGACTGAGGCACTGGAGGCCGCGATCGCTAAAGATCGCGAGCAGGGCTTTCTGCCGGCGGGCGTGATCGCCTGCGTCGGCGGCACCAGTGTCGGCGGCACCGATGACGTTGCGGCTGTCATGGATGTCGCCAGGTGCCACGGGCTCTACACCCATGTCGACGCGGCCTGGGCCGGTTCCGCGATGATCTGCCCGGAGTTCCGGCACTTCTGGGCCGGGGTCGAGGGTGCGGATTCGATCGTCTTCAACCCGCACAAATGGCTGGGCGCCCAGTTCGACTGCTCGGTCCAGTTCATCCGCGATCCCGAAAGCCTGGTGCGGACGCTGGCTATTCGTCCGGAGTTTTTGAAGACGCACGGCCGTGACGGAATCACCAATTATTCCGAATGGTCGGTGCCGCTCGGCCGGCGTTTCCGAGCGCTGAAGCTGTGGTTCCTACTGCGTGCCCATGGGCTCGAAGGCCTGCGCACAATGATCCGCAACCATGTGTCCTGGAGCGGGAAGCTGGCCGAACGGCTGGGCCACGAGCCCGATTTCGAGATCACCAGCGAGCCGATGCTGTCGCTGTTTTCCTTCCGCCACGTGGCGGCGGGCGTCGCCGATCTCGACGAGCACAATCTCGCGCTGGTCGAAGCGATCAACCGCGATGGGCGCATCTACCTGACCCAGACACGCCTCGATGGCCGCGCCGTGATCCGCTTCCAGGCTGGGCAGTTCGAATCGACGGAGGCCGATATCGACCATGCCTTCCAGGTGATCACCGAGCTCGCCCGCTC
>NZ_JBFUKO010000281.1:0-6998 GCF_056400805.1 Aminobacter sp. P4_H6_2 | reverse complement strand
GTGTGCCAGTAGTACACCTTGTCGGTGAGCTTCTTGCCGGTGAACGCGACCTTGTCGGCGTTGATGATGATGACATTGTCACCGTCGTCGACGTGGGGCGTGAAGGTGGGCTTGTTCTTGCCGCGGAGGATGTTGGCGACGATGGAGGCGAGACGGCCGACGACGAGACCTTCGGCGTCGATCAGCACCCACTTCTTCACCACGTCCGCAGGCTTCTGCGAAAAGGTTGTCATGGTTATATGCTTTCGGTTCGGACCTTCCGGAGAAGGCGTTTCTTGTTGCTTTCATTGGCAAAAGGCCGAAGCCCTAGCCAATAACAAAACGGCGACCCAATGCGGGCCGCTGCTTTGAATGGGCTTATAGGTGAGTGTTAATGACGCGTCAAGCGAAGCGGCAGGTCAGATATCCTGCAAAACTCAACGAAAACAATGAGATGTGCAAGAGGTATTATTTTACCGCATCGCGTTGACGCTTTGGCGGCACTGAATAGGTACCTGTTGCGTGGGCTACGGTCTGCTGGTCGGGGCCAGCAACGATGTCGATGACGAAGACCATCAGGCTCTTGCCAAGCTTGAGGATGCGGCAGTGGCCGTCGATCGGACCGGCTTCGGCCTTGCGCATGAAGTTGATGTTGAGATTGGTCGTCACCGACAGCGCATCGGGCCCGGCGTGGCTCAGCACGCAGACATAGCCGCCAATGTCGGCAAGGGTGAAAAGCGACGGACCGGAGACCGTGCCGCCCGGCCTGAGATGGCGCTCATCGGCGTTGAGACGCACGGTGCAGCCGCCCGGGAACACCTCGGTCACCTGATAGAAATCATAGTGCTCGTTGAGCTGCGGGTAGACCTCCCTGAGGAGATCGTTGACCGCGGCTGCGGTCATCAGCGGCTTCAATCCACTCTGTTTCGGCATAGTTTGGTCTTCCCCTGCGCAAGCCGCGTTCCGGTTCCCGCGTCTGATCTGTCGCCAACAAGACATAGTTGGGAACTAAGGTTCAAGGCTGCGCGTATACGCTTATGCTTCGACGCAGGCGATTCTTTCGCCGCATCGAACGCGAAGAGGGACAATATGGCAGAAATCGTCGCCATCAAGCGCAGCGAACCGGAGGGACCGGTATGGTCGACGCTGGAGACGGGCGTATTGCGCCTGACGCTCGCAAATCCGCCGGCCAATGCGCTTTCGCTCGAAACGATGGCAGTACTTCAGTCACAACTTGACGGCGCGCGCGACGACAAGGCGGTGCGGGTGATCGTGCTCGCGGCGTCGGGCAAGGTGTTTTGCGCCGGACATGATCTCAAGGAAATGACGGCACACAGAAGCGATGCCGATCGCGGCCGCGCCTTCTTCGAGCTGACCATGCAGCGCTGCTCGACGCTGATGCAATCCATCGTGCGTCATCCCAAGCCGGTGATCGCCGAAGTCGATGGTCTGGCCACGGCAGCCGGGCTGCAACTGGTGGCCAGCTGCGACCTCGCCATAGCTTCGGATCAGTCCACGTTCTGCACGCCAGGCGTCAACATCGGCCTGTTCTGCTCGACGCCGATGGTCGCCTTGTCRCGCAACGTCTCGCGCAAGCAGGCCATGGAGATGCTGCTGACCGGCGAGGCGATCGACGCCACGACAGCGCGCGACTTCGGCCTGGTCAACCGCGTCGTACCGCGGGAGTACCTGAATCACATTGTTGGCAAATACGTCCAAACCATTGTTTCAAAATCGCCATTGACGCTGAAGATCGGCAAGGAGGCGTTCTACGCCCAGGCCGAGATGGGGTTGGCGGAAGCCTATCACCATGCCTCGCGGGTGATGGTCGAAAACATGCTGGCAAGGGATGCCGAGGAAGGCATCGGCGCCTTCATTGAAAAGCGCGAAGCGGAGTGGAAGGGGGAATAGGCTTGGAACAGCGGATTTCTCTTGTAACCCTGGGGGTCGACAATCTCGACCGCGCCGTGCGCTTCTACGAAGCCATGGGGCTTCAACGAAACAAGACGATCACCGAAGGTGTCGCGTTTTTCCAGATGGGCGGGTTGGTGCTCGGCCTATGGGGGCGCGACCAGCTTGCCGTCGACGCGGGTATCGCAGCTACAAAAGGTGGCTTCTCAGGCGTGTCGCTGGCCTACAACACGCGTTCCGAGGCCGAGGTGGACGAAGTCCTGGCCGATGCGGAGCGCGCGGGCGGGCGCATCGTCAAGCCGGCACAGCGCGCCTTCTGGGGTGGTTGGTACGGCTATTTCGCCGACACCGAGGGCCATTTGTGGGAAGTTGCGCACAATCCCGATTTTCCGCTCGCCAAGGACGGCAGTATTTCGTTGCCGTGAAACGCGACGCCTTTGCGTGGTTCACCGAAAACCGGTATTCGGAACCGGCGAACGAGGACGGCCATGAACCACGACGCCTATGACAATGCCTACATCGCCGACATCTTGAATTCGGTCCGCTCGATCGCCGTGGTCGGGGCCTCGGCCAACGACGTCAGGCCGAGCTATTTCGTCGCCAAGTATCTGATCGACAAGGGTTATGAGGTCTTCCCGGTTAATCCTGGCCATGCCGGCAAGGAAATCCTTGGCCGCATGACATATGCCCGCCTTGCCGACATTCCCGCTACTCTCGACATGGTCGATGTCTTCCGGGCGTCGGCTGCGGTATCGGGCATCGTCGATGAGGTGCTCAAGCTCGAACCGCTGCCCAAAGTCATCTGGACGCAGCTCACCGTGCGCGATGATGAGGCTGCCGCGCGCGCCGAGGCGGCCGGCATCCGGGTCGTCATGAACCGCTGCCCCAAGATCGAATATGCCAGGCTTGCCGGCGAGATCGGCTGGAATGGCGTCAATTCCGGCGTGCTGTCCGCGAAGCGTCCGGTGATGCGCGAAGGGTTCCAGAGCTTCGGCATTCGCGCAAAATAGCCGCAGCAACCTTCGCGCCCGCTCGAACTCTTGGAAAAATCGTGCTGCAACTTCAGCGCGGCCAGGAATATTCGTCTTTGCTTTCTGGCAGCGGCTCCGCCAAATATAGCCGCCGAATTCGACTGACATACCCTTGGAGGATCAAATGTCCCAGCGCGCTCCTGGTTTCAACACGCTAGCGGTCCACGCCGGCGCCAAGCCCGACCCGGCAACCGGCGCCCGCGCCACGCCGATCTACCAGACGACTTCATATGTCTTCGACGACGCTGATCATGCCGCCTCGCTTTTCGGGCTGAAGGCCTTCGGCAACATCTACACCCGCATCATGAACCCCACGCAGGCGGTGCTCGAAGAGCGTATAGCTGCCCTTGAAGGCGGCACCGCAGCACTCGCCACGGCGTCGGGCCATGCGGCCCAGTTGCTCGTGTTCCACAACCTGATGCGCCCCGGCGACAATTTCGTTGCCGCAACCAGGCTTTACGGCGGGTCGATCAACCAGTTCRGCCATGCCTTCAAGAACTTCGGCTGGGAAGCACGCTGGGCCGACACCAACGACATCTCGAGCTTCGACAAGCAGATCGACGGCAAGACCAAGGCGATCTTCATCGAGAGCCTGGCCAATCCCGGCGGCACCTTCGTCGACATCGAAAAAGTGGCCGATATCGCCCGCAAGCACGGCCTGCCGCTGATCGTCGACAACACGCTGGCGAGCCCATATCTGATCCGCCCGATCGAGCATGGCGCTGATATCGTCGTTCATTCGCTGACCAAGTTCATCGGCGGCCATGGCAATTCGATCGGCGGYGTCATTGTCGATGGCGGCACCTTCGATTGGTCGAAGTCGGGCAAGTATCCGATGCTGTCGGAGCCACGGCCGGAATATGGCGGCGTCGTGCTGCACGAGACCTTTGGCAATTTCGCCTTCGCTATCGCCGCGCGCGTGCTTGGCCTGCGCGACCTTGGGCCGGCCATCTCGCCGTTCAACTCGTTCCTCATCCTCACCGGTCTCGAAACGCTGCCGCTGCGCATGCAGCGCCATTGCGACAATGCACTCACCGTCGCCGGCTGGCTTTCCGACCATCCCAAGGTCGAGTGGGTCTCTTACCCCGGCCTCAAGAGCGACAAGAACCACGCGCTGATGAAGAAATACTCGCCGAAGGGTGCGGGTGCCGTCTTCACCTTCGGGCTCAAGGGCGGCTACGAAGCCGGCGTCAAGTTCGTCGAAGCGCTTGAGCTGTTTTCGCATCTCGCCAATGTCGGCGACACCAAGTCGCTGGTCATCCACCCGGCCTCGACCACCCATCGCCAGCTTTCCGACGAGCAGAAGGTGGCCGCCGGTGCGGGCCCGGATGTGGTGCGTCTGTCGGTCGGCATCGAGGACGTCAGCGACATCGTCGCMGATCTCGAACAGGCGCTGGCCAAGGTCTGACCGGCTGTGCAAGACTTGGCCCCGGCAGCGCTATGTTGCCGGGGCCTTTTGCTGTCTGGGAGCTGGATTTTGCCGAGATTTCTCACCATCGACGTAAGCGGCATCGAGCCGGAATCAGGCGCGCCGGCCGAAGGCCGGTTGATTTCAGGCGATCCAAAATTCCTGACCTGGAACGCCGAGGAGGCCGACGGCGGGCTTTATGCCGGCATCTGGGAATCGACGCCGGGCAAGTGGCGCATCGAATATGACGAGTGGGAGTTCTGCCACATACTGTCAGGCGTCTCGGTCGTCTCAGAAGACGGCGGCGAGCCCCGCACCGTTCGCACAGGTGACAGTTTCGTACTGCGACCCGGCTTTAAGGGAAGCTGGGAAGTGCTTGAAACGACCCGCAAGGAATATGTGATCCGGCTTTGAGGTGGCCGGCAAAAAGTCGTTTGTGCCGTGGCTAACTCGGGACTCTGCCGGACAGCCTGAAGAAGAGGTGCGATACGACGAGCACGTCAGGATTTGAAAGGTGTTTGTCGAGGGCAGCCATGTCTGTCTCGAGTTCGTCACGCCCGACAAATCCTCCTTCGGTCAATTTGTCTCGAACATTGTTGATGAAATCCCAAAGAATCGGCCGCCGGTCGTGACCCGGAGGGTAGGTGTGAAGGACGGGGTCCACGGTAATGTTCGCGATGCCCGCGTCGCGAAACAGCCTATGGGTGCGGCGACCGACGAACAGGTCAATTCCCTGCGCTGACGAATAGGCGGAGTATGCCTCAAGAAGCCGCGTCCAGGCTGGTGATGGCGGGTCGCAGATATGCGTGAGATAATCCGCCTCGAAGCTCGCCACCCAACCGCCCGGGCGCACCAGAGCAACCATCTCTTTGACGATGAGCTCTGGTTTGGGGACATTGACAAGAACAAGTCGCATATGCGCGCCATCAAAGGATGCGCGCGGCAGTCCAGTCTCGTAGGCATCACCCTCGCACACTTCGACCTGAGGCAGCGCGAGTTCGTTCGTAAATCGGCGCGCGATATCGACAAATTGGGCGCTGCGTTCGATCCGGAGAACCGAGCCGGTCGGACCCACGCGTTTACCCAATAGGTGCAACACCCCTCCGGGTCCGCATCCCAGGTCGACAACACGCTCGCCTTGCCTGATCCCGATCTTTTCGAATTGTGCATCGGAGTCAGGGGCGAGGTTGGCAATCTGTCGCCGGAGTCTCGCTTCCTCGGCCTTGCCGCGTCCCAGCAAATAATCGTCTTGCTTCATCGAAGCACGCCCTTCTCCTGTCAGCAGGTCAGGCAACGAAAATGCAGCTCAGCCAATCTGCATCAGAGCTGCCGCAGGGTCAATCGGAGCGGAGCATGCCGGAGCGGGGATTGATGAAATGCAGAAGTGCTGGAAACGACCCGTGCGCGCTGGCAGCAATTTCGTGCTGAGACCGGCTCTAGTGGAAGCTAGGAACCGGCGCGGAACTAATGAATGTCCTGGCGGCGGTGTAGGGAAGCAGCCAGGCTTGCGTACAACTTTGCCGCAACTAATCTCTCGCCGTGACCGGCTACGTTTACATGACCGCCAGCCAGAAGGGCGGCACGATCTATATCGGCGTGACCAATGACCTCGCCCGTCGTTTGCCGGAACACAAGTCGGGCGAGGGCACGGGCTTCACCGCGCGATATGGCGTGCATCGCCTCGTCTGGTATGAGGAGCACTTCGACATCCGCGACGCCATCCAGCGTGAGAAATCCCTGAAGCGCTGGCCACGTCAGTGGAAGATCGAGTTGATCGAGAAGAGCAATCCCGAATGGTACGAGCTGTTTCGCGGACTTGGCTGGTGAGGGGGGCTTGGGCGGATGCCGATAGTGCGCTTCTTGGCAATGGCTGGAGGCTGCTCCCAAGGTGCTTTCGTCATCCTCGGGCTTGACCCGAGGATCCATGCCGTGAGGGTGAGGAATGCGGGGGAAAGCAAGCATTCCGGACCGCTTGAGCACTGCCGTAATGTCACGGCATGGATCCTAGGGTCTTCGCGACGGTCGCTGCGCTCCTGCTCCGCCCTAGGATGACGAAGGCGTGGGGCGTTAGCGTCAATCGCGGACGATGTAAGGAGCGCCTTCCGCCTATTGCCAGTTTCCGCGATCTGCCGGGAACCTACCTGCCTTCGTTATCCTTAGGCTTGACCGCTGGGCAGTTGCTTGCGTCGTGCATTGATGAGGATGCTAGCTATATGTGGGGCGGCGTTGAGACCCCTCAAGCTGAGGTGAAGTCGTTAAAAGCCTTCAAGAGCTTCATCGTTGCAAAACCGCCCAAGCTATCTCCGGAGTATCGGCATTCGTAAAGGCCCTGGAGATTTGAAGGAAGATTCACTCCTTCCTCAACCAAAAGGATAAATTTCCTTTTATAGAGGGCCATTGCAGCACCAATTTCAATTAGCACGTTACCGTTAATTTGAGGGACTAATTTGCCATCTACGTCTGCGAGAACCCCTTCTTGCGCAACGTGAATAATAGCAGCGTCGCACGAGCGCATATCATCCAGTACCTTTTCTGGAACAGGCTTGGAGACTGTCTCGTGTTCGACGGAAATTACGGGCTCGAATTTTCCGTAGCGAACAATCTCCTTTATCTGCTCCAGTATCTTCATATTCTTCCCGTGTGTCAGAAAGACACGCTGAGTCGAAGTG
>NZ_JBFUKO010000280.1:0-7002 GCF_056400805.1 Aminobacter sp. P4_H6_2 | reverse complement strand
CGGATGAGGTGGATGGCTCCCGCTCCCGGCATCTGAGTGCCAAAATGGGTTTGCTGTCTGGCAACCCAAGCAAAGGAGCCATCCGCCATGCAGATTACCACCGTGGGCCTCGATTTGGCCAAGCGTGTTTTTCAAGTTCATGCCGTTGACGCGTCTGGAGACGTTGTCGTGCGCAAGGCACTACGGCGATCGCAGGTTTTGCCGTTCTTCACCAAGTTGCCACCCTGCCTGATCGGCATCGAGGCCTGCGGCACATCGCACCATTGGGCGCGAGAGCTGACCAAGCTGGGTCATGAGGTCCGCATGATGCCGCCGGCCTACGTGAAGCCGTATGTGAAGCGCGGCAAGAACGACGCGGTGGACGCCGAGGCGATCTGCGAAGCGGTGACCCGCCCGACCATGCGGTTTGTGGCGATGAAGTCAGCCGAGCAGCAGGCGGCATTGTCGCTTCACCGCGCTCGTAATCTCCTGGTCAAGCAGCGCACGCAGCTGGTCAACATGATCCGAGGCCTGCTGGCCGAGTTCGGCATCGACATTCCCGAAGGGTTGGAGCGGGCGCTTGGCCTGGCACGCCAGATCGCCGCCAAGGAAGTAACGCCAGACGTGCCGCAGATGGCGATGCAGATTCTTGGCCTGCTATGCGGACAGGTTCTCGACACCCATGTCCGTCTTCAGGCGCTCGACCGAGCGATCCTTGCCCTGCAAAGAACTGACGAGGTGGCACGGCGTCTATCGACCATTCCAGGCATCGGCCCGGTGGGTGCAACGGCGCTGGCGGCATCGGTCGCTGATCCGGGACAGTTCCGTTCGGGTCGGGAGTTTGCCGCCTGGCTCGGGCTCACGCCATCGCAAAACTCGAGTGGTRGCAAAGACCGGCTCGGCCGCATTACCAAGATGGGTGACCGGTATCTAAGAAAGCTSYTGGTGGTGGGCGCGACATCCTTGATCCGCCGAGCCAAATACAAACCAGAGACAGCGGACCCGAGGCTCGTCGCGCTCCTCGCCAGGAAACCGGTGCGTGTGGCGAGTGTCGCCATGGCGAACAAAATGGCCCGGGTGGTCTGGGCGATCATGATCCGCGGCGAGGTTTACCAGGCGCGCCATGCCCCGCACCTTGCAGCATAGAGTCGCCAAGAGATGAGATCCTGAAGGCAAGAAACAGTTCGAGCCGGCCGATCGGCTCCATGAGGTTGTGAGAGCGAAGCGATGTGATGGCGAAACCGGTCAGGCCGGAAACAGGGACAACCCGCGGACAGTCCGAGGCGTCATAGCCTGCTAAGCAGATTGGGACCTTGTTTTGCCGACCCCATCAGGGCCAGCAGTCTCCTATGGCTGCATCAACAGGCCGGACAGAAGACTGCACCCGACCAACGCGCCAGAACGTCGAATTATCTCTTGCAATGCGGGAGCCATCCACAGAGGACTGTCGCGCCCCGGCTTGGTAGCAGATACTATTCACGCGTAATCTTCAAGCGACGTTCAGTTCGGCGCCCAAAATCGAGAGCAACGCGCTCACTTTAGGGCTAAGTTGCCGGTCAGCCAGCCACACAAGGTGCAGCGGCAGGCCCTCAATGGCGAATTCCGGAAGAATCTCGACGAGTATTCCGGCCTCCAGTTCTCGACTGACCAGCCAGGTTGCGAGTTGAGCGACACCAAAGCCGGCCCTGACGGCCTCGACCTGCGCCTCGGCGCTGCCAAGAACGATGCGCCCCGCGACAGCCCGGTGTTCGACGCCGTCCGCGCCGCCGAAGCGCCAGGGCGACGTGAACCCATCACTGCGTCCGTAAAGCACCCCGCCGAGCTTCGCCAAATCATCTGGCGTTGCCGGCATGGGCTGCTTGGCCAGATAGGCCGGTGAGGCGCAAAAGACGAGACGCTCCGCGCCGAGGCGGCGATGGGCGACTCGATCAGGCCAGGCTTCCGGGCCACCGATCCTCACCGCAATGCTGCTCGCATTGGCGCGTTTTTTGCCGGCACTGGCGCTGCCGATCTTTTGGGGCACGGCCAGCGAGACGGCGGCCGAGATCGCCGGTCCTGATCGCGCCAGTAAAGCGGTCGCCAACGTCTATCTGGGCATCTCCGGCGCCATGGTGTTCGGCATTCCCCTTGGAACGCTCGCCGGCGCCGCATTCGGCTGGCGCGGGGCCTTCTGGGCTCTGGCGGTCCTGTCGTTGTTGATGGCGACGCTGCGGCTCGTGGCTATGCCAACCCTGGCTCGTCCCCAGCGCCTGCGGCTGGGTCAACAAATGCGGATTTTGAGGTCACCCTTCTTTCTGGCGAACATCGCCCTGTCGGTCCTGGTCTTCACTGCCATGTTCACCGCTTACACCTATCTGGCCGATCTTCTGGAACAGGTCGCTCGGGTGCCCTCCAAAGATGTTGGCTGGTGGCTGATGGGCTTTGGTGCGATCGGCCTGCTCGGCAACTGGATCGGAGGGCTCATGGTCGGTCGCGGACCGCTGCGCGCCACGGCTCAGGCCGCACTCGTCTTGGCCGGCGGCATGGCGGCGACCGTTCCACTCGCCTCGCATCCCCTATGGCTGGGACTTGCGCTCGCCGTCTGGGGCTTGGCCAATACCGCGCTTTATCCCATTTGCCAGATCCGCGTCATGAAGTCTGCAAGCCATGCCCAGGCCCTGGCGGGCACGCTGAACGTGTCCGCAGCCAATGCTGGCATCGGCCTTGGTGCCATTATCGGCGGCACTGCCATTAAGATGCTGGGTATCGGTAGCTTGGGCTACATCGCCGCAGGCATCGCGGCATTCGCAGTGCTCGCCATTCCGTTCATCGCCCGTCTCGAAGCTAGGAAGGCCGCCCAATAACACCAACATTGATTGGGAAGCCGACGTTTCGACAGACCGCTGCAGCCAAATGTGTTTCGAAGGCGGACCAGCAGATTTCGGCCCCCTAGGAGCCGCTTCAGGCCAAACGAAGAGAAGCGCGCGAGGACGTTGACTACACTACGCTGGCCCTGACTAAACCAACTCCGAGACCCAATTCCCTTCTTCGGACCTCCAGCGGCTATTTTGCGCAACTCCGACGTTCATGCTTGATGCCGCCTCCGTTTCACGGCACATCGGTCAGCATGAAGGATGAGACAAGGGACCGCAGTCGGGACTTGTTGTGGGCCTTGCCCGCGTCGCTGATCTTGCATGGGCTCATCGTCGCGGTCTTGGTCTACGGCCAGCCGATGCTTCCTCATCTGCAGCAGGAAGAGCCAGCGGTAAACGTCACTCTCGTGCCTCCGCCCGAACAGCCAAAGCCGAAACCTGCTCCTCCGCCGGCCCCAAAGGAACCCAAAGCCGAAAAGCCCCCGGAACCGAAGGTGGAACGACCGCCTCCATCGGAAGTGCCACCACCCAAGCCGGCACCAATCGAGGTCCTGAAACCTGTTTTCCGGTTCGGGGACAAGGATGCCGGCTCCAGTACATCTCTGGAGGGCGGCATCGTTCAAAACACCTCGCCGTCGCCGACTAAGGGTGACGATTCGAAACCGCCTCTCGCAGCGAAGGGCTCGCAGAATGAATCCGCCACGTCCCCGGGCTCCGAAGAGCGGCCAGATGCAGCCAACGACACCGAAAAGCAGGCGACCGCGGCAAAGGATCCCGAGTCCGCACAGGATGCGGAGAACGACGCGACCTTAAACCAGGACATAGGCAAACAGGAGACTGACAAACAAAAGGGATTGGTGGACGGTGCTGACAAGCAAACAGCAACAGCACCAACGCCGTTGGATGCTGCCGGCAGCGGCGGTGAGATCGCGCTTCCCGCCTTGGCCAAAGCGCCGCAGCCCCGACCCGCGAATGCGCCGAAGCCCAGCTTTGCAAAGGCCTCGAAGCCCAGAAGCGGGAGCTCCGGGACGCCAAACTCCAAGGATGTGGACGTTGCCACATCGGAACCTTATTCGGGATTGCCGGGTGTTCGAAGGCCCCAATCGCAAGGTGCTACCGACGATGCGCTGGCCACAACTTCGATGGCTGGCGTGCCTCGCGACAAGCGGGCTGCCAAACTTTGCGCCAGCACCTTGCAGCAGCAACTGGTGGATGCTTCTTATTCCCCCGACCTGGTGCCAATGGTTCCGCTAAAGCTGGGCAATGTCCTTGACGTCCCGGAGGCTGCTTTCCGCACGCGAACAGCATGGCACGCTCTCAGCTTCCGATGCGAGGTCGATACCGACGCGACGTCAGTCCTGTCGTTCTCCTTCCGCGTCGGAGCTACGATCCCGCGCGAGCAATGGGYGCGTCTCGGACTCCCTGCAGGTTACTAGAGCTTGTTGCCCAAAAAGCGGATCCCGGCTGTCTGGTTTCTCGTGTCACGCGAGATAGCATCCGTCTGACATCGGGTGTGGCTATCCTGTTCCGTCAAATTTGACCTGCGCAATCAAGCGCAGCTCGATGCGCACGCCGTATCGGCCATCGCCAACTAGCGCGCGGCACCGAGCCGCCAAGGGTTCAGCCATCCAGCCAGGCGGCGAGGCCGTCCAAGGTTTGCAGCCCGTATTCCACCGCGCCGAAGCCGATGACTACCTGACGCCGCTGGCGGCTGGGGTGCAGCTGCCGCATGGTCAGCACCGTCTTGCCGTCGGCCTGCTCGTCGAATGTCACCGTGGCTCGGAAACGATCGGGGTCGTGTGGGTCGGGCGTGCCGTAGTCCATCACGATCCGTTCGTTCGGCACGATCTCCAGAAAGCGCATGAGGTTCTCAAAGCGCTGCTCCTGGCCCTCGAACACGCCCACCATGTCGAACCGCCAGACCCCGCCCTCGCGGATATCGGCTTCGTGGGTCTCGATGCCAAGGCCTGCCGGCCCGTACCATTGCGCCAGCGCCTTAGGGTCCATCCAGGCGGCAAAGACCTTGTCGCGTGGGTGGTTGAGCAGCTTTACCAGCACGATTTCCCGGTCGAGCGACCAGGTATTAAACAGGTTTGTCATGTCGTTCACCATCCTCTTGTGTCTTGTCCAGGTAGACTTCCAGTCGATCCAACCGCTCAGCCGCGCGTCGGCGCTCCGCCTCCATCCAGTCAGCCGCCTCGTCGAAGCGCGCCGGCACCAGCCGGCACCAGCGGCTGCGCCCGCGCTTCTCGCTGGCGATCAGCCCGCAATCTTCCAGCACCTTGAGATGCTGGGCGAAGGACGGCAGCGCCATGTCGAAAGGCTCAGCCAGAACGCTGACTGGCACCTCGCCCTCCGCCAGCCGCGACACCACCGCGCGGCGGGTCGGGTCGCTGAGAGCGTGAAAGGCGAGGTCGAGGGGGGTCGAATGGTAAGGCATATGCCTTTGTAACGTGAGTCGGTGGCGCCGGTCAAGAAAATTAAGGTAGTTGCCTTAGTATGCACTGACAGGCCGCACTGCAGACCGCCAGCTCTAGGCGCCAGTTCAGCAACGCGCCTCAATGGGCCGCTATCAAGTTGCGCCGCGATCCGGTCGTCACTGACGGCCCTCCGAAAAGTGAGGAAAGCGCCGCTCCAGTTGATTCCGATCTTCCGAGCTGCTTCAAATTCGGTCCTGGGTCGCGGAAGGGGAGGTGACATGGTGGATTCCAATCGGATCGACAACCTGATCGCAGCGGTGCCTCCCGCCTTGGCACTTCGAGCCGGGCTGGACCTTGGCGTGTTCACCCGGCTCGGTGACAGCGCGGTGACTGCAGACAGTCTTGGGGCCGCGCTCAAAGTCGAGCCCGATCGTCTGTCGCGGCTCCTCTACGCGCTCGCCAGCATCGGCCTCCTTGAAGTCAAGGATGGTCAATTCCGCAACGGAGCCGAAGCGTCCGCCTTTCTCGACGCTTCCAAGCCGACCTATCGCGGCGGCGATCATGCGCTCCTGCGCGAGCTCTGGGGAGCCGACCTATTGACCGCAGAGTCGCTGCGTCAGAGCCGGCCGGCTGCGCTGCACGACTTTTCCGAAGCGGGCCCCGAGGCAGCGGCGGCCTTCAGCCGCATGCTTGCACCGCGCGGGGTGATATTCGGCCGGCATCTGGCCCAGGAGATGGACCTGTCTGCGATCGGTTCAGTGATCGACATCGGCGGGGGGCCGGGGACCATTCTCGTCGGACTTCGCGAGCGGCGGCCGCAGATTGTGGCGACGTTAATGGAACTCCCAACGGTCGCAGCGGTCGCGCCAGAAATCCTGTCAGAATACGGTGCCAGCGACGTGGTTGTAGAAGAGGGGGACATAACTGTCGCGCCATCGATGGGTCGGCACGACCTGGCGATCCTAAAGGCCGTCGTCCAGGTCCTTCCGCCGGACCAGGCACGCAGCTCTATCCTGAACGCGGCGCGTTGCCTCACCCCCGGAGGCGAGATCGTGATCGCCGGGTGGGGTGTCGTTGATGACGACCGCCTGGGCCCGCCTGAGGGTGTCTTTTTGAATCTCACCTTCCTGAACCTCTACCGGCACGGCGAATCGTACACTGAAGGTCAGTATCGCGCGTGGATGACCGAGGCTGGATTCCGGGATATCGCCAGGTCGCGCCTGACGGACGGCACCACCTTGTTTCGTGCGCGGCTCACAGGCTGATCGTGGCTGAATGGTTGGTTTTGGACGCGAGGCAATTCGAGGCTCGAAGTGGCCTTTGCTACATCGGCCGCGATGGTTTGCTTTCAAGCCGATCCAACTTGAAAGCAGACCATCCACTTGAGGCCCCGAAAGGTTCGTTGTTTTCTGTGTTTCGGCGTGGAATAAGCCTTTGGCACGCCGATCCAGGGTCCTTGTTCCGGGCCGCTTGCTGCTATCTTCGCCCCAATGGCGGTCAGTCTGCTCCTCATGCGGTGGAAGGCTCTCCTCCGCCTTGCGGTTAGTGTCGCGGGGCTAGAGATGCGGGTGGATGTCACCGGCTTCGGCAAGACATCATAACGCCAACGAGTGTCAGCCTTCGCCTTCATAGACATGGCGCTCGAAGCGTTCGAGCAGTGCGTGCATCGATTTGCGCGCGTCAGCGAATGCCTGTGATCCGCCCCTGACAGCCATGTCGGCCTCGTAGGCTTCGCGAGAGCTAAAACTGTG
>NZ_JBFUKO010000279.1:0-7027 GCF_056400805.1 Aminobacter sp. P4_H6_2 | reverse complement strand
GGCCTGGTGTGGGGCGGCCGGGTCTCGCTGCTGATCGGGCTGGTCTCGACGGTTGTTTCGGTCTTCATTGGTGTCGTCATAGGCGCAATCGCCGGCTATGGCGGCGGCCACGTCGACAGCGCGCTGATGCGCTTCACCGAGATATTCCAGGTGGTGCCAAGCTTCGCGCTGGCGCTGGTTCTTGTCGCCGTCCTGCAACCTTCCGTGGGCTCCATCGTCATGGCGATCGGCATCGTCTCCTGGCCGCCGGTAGCGCGCCTCGTGCGTGCGGAATTCCTGTCACTGCGCAGCCGGGATTTTGTGCTGGCAGCCAAGCTTCAGGGCCAAAGCGCGCTCGCCATCATGTTCCGGCAGATTCTGCCCAACGTGGCGTCTCCCATCATCGTCATGGGCTCTCTGATGGTGGCGACCGCCATCCTGCTGGAGTCGAGCCTCAGCTTCCTCGGCCTTGGTGATCCCAACCAGATGAGCTGGGGCTTCATGATCGGCGCCTCGCGTACAGTTCTGCGCCAGGCGTGGTGGATGGCAACCTTCCCGGGGCTTGCCATCGCCACAACCGTCCTAGTCCTGAACGTGTTGGGCGAAGCGCTCAATGACGCTCTCAATATCCATTCGCGCAACAGGTGAAGGCCATGTCGAGCGACGCCACTCCATTGCTCAGAGTCCAGGGGCTCGACATTTCGCTGCCCAAGGGCTCGGATCGAGAATTTGCAGTCTCAGGGGCATCCTTCAACCTCATGCCGGGCCGCACCGTCTGCATTGTGGGCGAGTCCGGCTCCGGCAAATCCACTGTTGCCGATGCCATCATGGGTCTGCTGCCACGTCCGCATCTGGAGGCGAAAGCCGGGTCGATCCATTTCGGTGACCTCGATCTTCTCAAACTCGACGAGGCGGGAATGCGCGCCTTGCGCGGACGCGAGATCGGCATGGTCTTCCAGGAGCCGATGGCCGCCTTGAACCCACTGATGAAGATCGGGGCACAGCTGGAAGAKGTGCTGGAAGTCCACTTATCCCTGTCCGCCGCCGAACGTCGCCGCCGTGCCCTTGTCGCCTTGAGTGACGTTGGGTTGCCACGGGTGGAAGAGCTCTTTGAGAGCTACCCTTTCCGTCTCTCGGGCGGGCAGCGCCAGCGCGTGGTGATTGCCTGCGCGATGATGCTGGAGCCGCGCCTGCTGATCTGCGATGAGCCAACCACCGCGCTGGATGTCACAACCCAGGCACAGATCCTCAAGCTGATCGCTTCGTTGCGCGAGCGGCGCGGAACCGGCGTGCTCTTCATCACCCATGATTTCGGCGTGGTCTCCGAGATCGCCGACGATGTGATCGTCATGCGCAATGGCCGCATCGAGGAACAGGGTCCGGCGCGCGAGGTGCTGAGCAACCCCGCCTCCGGCTACACCCGCCAGCTCATCGAGGCCATTCCCACCGGAACGGCCGCGCCTCGCGCCGAGAATTCGGCCAGGCCACTGCTTGAAGTCAAAGACCTCGAGCGAACCTACTTCCTGACGTCTGGGCTGTTCAAGGCGCCACGCAAGCTGGAAGCCCTGAAGGGTGTCAGCTTCACGCTCGAGCGGGGCTCGACACTCGGGATCGTCGGCGAATCCGGCTCCGGTAAATCCACGCTGGGACGCTGCGTGGTCGGGCTGGAAGCACCTGACGAAGGCAGCCTCGTCTTTGCCGACGATGAGCTGAACCGTCACCGCGCGGTCAAGGGCCATCGTGGCGGACGTGTGCAGATGATCTTCCAGGACCCCTTCTCGTCGCTCAATCCGAAGATGAGCATCGGGCAGTCCATCGCCATCGGTCCCATGACGCAGGGCGTTCCACGCGATGCAGCCTGGCGCCGTGCCCGCGAACTGCTTGAACTTGTCAGCATCAAGCCAGATGCGGCCAACCGCTATCCGCATGAGTTTTCTGGCGGACAACGCCAGCGCGTTGGCATCGCCAGAGCGCTGGCGATGGACCCGGTGCTCATCGTCGCGGATGAACCCGTGTCGGCGCTCGATGTTTCGGTTCAGGCGCAGGTGCTCGACCTGTTCGAGGAACTTCAGAAGAAACTCGATTTCGCCATGCTCTTCATCACCCACGACCTCAGGGTCGCAGCGCGGATGTGTGATCGCATCGCTGTGATGCAGCACGGGCAGATCGTCGAGACCGGAACAGGCTCGCAGGTACTGTCCTCCCCGCGTCACGACTACACCAAGCAGCTTCTGGCTGCGATTCCGACCCTTTTCAACGAAGCTTCAATGGAGATGTCCTGAGATGCCCGTAACGGCAATTCTTATCCGCACGCAGGATCATGTCGCGACGCTGACCGGGGCGGTCGCGGCCGGCGATGCCGTCTTGATCACCGGACAGGGGAAAACCCGCGAGATCATCGCACGCAACGACATGCCGGCGGGCCACAAGCTGGCAATCCGGCCGATCCAGGAACACGAGCAAATCCTGAAATACGGCGAGGTCATCGGCGAAGCGACAACGGACATAGCCGAGGGTGGTCATGTTCACACGCACAACTGCTGGGGCGTGAAGGCCCGGCGCCATTCATAGGCTGAAAGGAGCACTGTTATGAAGTTCCAAGGCTATCGACGGCCAGACGGCCGCATCGGCATCCGAAACCATGTGCTGGTCATTCCTACAGTGGCCTGCGTCAACCGTGTCGCGATGGACATTTCCAACCGCACCGGCGCCGCGACATTCATGCATCCCTATGGCTGTACCTTCGATGCGGAGGAGAACCGGACCACAGAGGAGGCCTTTATCGGCCACGGCCTGCACCCGAATGTTGGTGCGGTGCTGGTGGTAAGCCTCGGCTGCGAAACGGCATCCGGTTCGAAAGTGTTCGACGCCATCAAGGCATCGGGGCGACCGGTCGAGCGCCTGGTCGTTCAGAAAGCCGGTGGTTCGCGCACGACCTCYGACGCCGGCGTAAAGATCGTGGAACACATGAAGGCCGAAATGGCGGCGCAGCCGACGGACGAAGGCGATCTTTCCGAACTCATCATTGCACTCGAATGTGGCTCTTCGGATGCCTTCTCCGGGCTCACGGCCAACCCCGCCGTGGGCGAGGCCGCCGACATCATCGTCGACGCAGGTGGCACGGTCATCCTCTCGGAGCTCACCGAAATGGTCGGCGCCGAAAGCGTCCTTTATCGCCGCTGCAAGACGCCCGAGGTGCGCGACGAACTCATGCGCCGCATCAAGGCCTACGAGATCGAGCTGTCGATGACTACCGAGGACGACAGCGGCGTGTTCATCTCGCCCGGAAATATAGAGGGTGGGCTGACGACAATCGAGGAGAAATCACTCGGCTGCATATACAAGGCCGGCACCCGCCCGATCACCGAGGTGGTCGACTACGGCCAGCAACCTCATGAGAAGGGTGTCATCATCATGGATACGCCCGGCTACGACATTTCGTCAGTGACCGGCAAGATTATCGGTGGCGCCCATATGGTGCTCTTCACCACCGGAAAGGGCACGCCTTCGGGGTCGGCCATCGCCCCCGTTCTGAAGGTAAGCTCCAACAACCGCGTATTCCGCGAGATGCCCGACGACATCGACATCAGCGCAGGCGACATCCTGGCAGGCACGAAGTCGCTGCGCCAGGTCGGGGAGGAACTGGTCGATCTCGTGTTGCGCACTGCGCGCGGCGAAAAAGGCAAGGCCGAGTATTTCCAGATACAGGAGTTCGCCATTCCCAATGTCAGCGTGTTGCGTAAGGAAGTGATCCATGCGGAGATGGTCAAGCGCAACGACTTGAGTTTCATGCAATGAAGCTCGCCTATATGTACGCCACTCCGGAGGTGACGCCGGCACAGGTCACCGCAATACAGGGCGACGCTTCGGCCTGTTTCGCCCGAATCCGCGAACTGGGTTATGACGGCGTCGAACTCCTCGTGCGCGATCCGCGCGCTCTCGATCATGGCTTGATCGAGCGTCAGCTTGCAGATGCGGGCCTCGCCATGCCGGCCATCTGCACTGGTGAGGTCTACGGCGAGGACAAGCTCTCCCTTGCCGATCCCGACCCGGCACGCCGGGCCGAGACGCTGGAACGAATGATCGCCGCCATGGACTTGGCTGCACGCTTCGGTGCCATGGTCAATGTCGGGCGCATGCGCGGTCGCTATCTCGACGGGATCGCGCGCGGCCAGACCGAAGCGTGGGTCGTCGAGGGGATGCAGGCGGCCGCGGACGCGCGCCCCGATACCCGCATTGTTCTGGAGCCCGTCAACCATCAATATGCAAACTTCCTGATGGGTACGGCCGAAGCCGTGCGCTTTGTGCGCCGCCTTGAGCGGGCGAACATCGGCCTGATGCTCGATCTGGCCCACATCACCATCGAAGGGGAAGTGCACCGCGACAGCCTCCGGGAGGCTGGCGACCTGTTCTGGCACTACCATGTCTGCGACAGCGACCGCCGGGCCGTCGGCCATGGCGACTGGGATATCGCCGCCGCCCTGAACGATCTCGACGCGATCGGCTACGACGGCTGGACCACCGCTGAGCATTTCCAGGTTCCCGACGCCGAAGCGGCAATGGCGCAGTCCATCCGCTGGCTGAATGGACATTACGACAAGCACTGACCCACACAGGACATAGTCATGAAGATCGTACGCTTTGCCCAAAACAACGCCGAGCATTGGGGCCTGCTCGACAACGAAGGGGTGCGCACCCTGCCCGACGGTCCCTTCGGCGAGATTGTGCCGTCGGCGGATGTCCTGCCGCTTGCTGCGGTCAAGCTTCTTGCTCCGGTGAAGCCTGGTAAACTAGTCTGCGTCGGGCTCAACTACGTCCTGCACGCACGTGAATCCGGCCTGCCGCTCCCCGACGAACCGATGCTGTTCATGTGCTCGCCGCAGGCGATCATCGGCCCCGGCGAGGCAATCGTTTTGGACAGYCACGAGCAGCGCGTCGAGTTCGAGGCCGAGCTTGCGATTGTTATCAAGAAACGTGCCCGCAACGTTCCGGCAGCCGAAGCGGCATCGGTCGTTTTGGGCTACACCTGCGCCAACGACGTTTCGAACCGTAACCTCCAGCTCAAGGACAAGCAGTTCACGCGGGCCAAGTCGTTCGATACCTACAAGCCCATGGGACCATGGATCGAAACGGATCTGAACCCTGATGACCAGAGCATCCGTCTCCTCCAGAACGGGGTAGTCAGGCAGGACTCGACCRCGGCTGACATGATTTTCTCGACGTCCTTCATCATCGAGTTCGTCAGCTCGATCATGACGCTGGAGCCGGGCGACGTCATCATCACCGGAACCCCTTCGGGCGTCAGCCCCATGCAGTCTGGCGACCGGATCGAGGTCGAGATCTCGGGCATCGGAATGCTGAAAAACATCGTCCAATGAACCCAGCGCGGAGGGCTAGCAGAAAGGTTTCTGCTTCAGCCCTCTGCGTTCGTCAGCATAGGAAGAAGCTGCAGTGCCACGTAAAGGCGAAGCCGCGTATCGGTCCTGAAATCGGTCAGCCCGAGCGCCGAACGGCATCGCTCCAGCCTCTGGCGAACCGTGTTGACATGCAGGCCCAGAAGCTCCGCGGTCCGAGGCATGCTTTCATCTTCCCGCAGCCATACCTTCAGCGTCTCCATGAGCGTCGCTCCCTGCTCGCCCATGGCCAGCAGCGGATCGAGCAGTCGCAGGAAGCCAGGGCGGCTTTCCTCGATGACAGAGGGATGGGCGAGCAGCCGCAGCAGCAGCATGTCCTCATGCCGGCTGATGCGATTGAAGCCGTTCAGCCTGATGCCGAAAGTCATTGCTTGCCTGGCCTCACGCCGCAGGACAGCCGCCTCGGACAGGTCCGCCGGTCCCGACTGGCCAAGACCATAGAGAAGGCCACGAGCGTGTTCCAGTTGCCGCTCGAAAACCTGATGCAGTTCGCGCAGCACAGCCTCGCAGGAACGGGGATCGGCTCCTGGCACCGGCACGGCAATGACGTACTCGCTGCCATCTTCTTCCTCGAGCAACAACGCCTTGTGGCGCCGCGAAAACTGGCGCAGGCGCAGCCTGAACAGTGCGGCATCGAGCGTATCGGCATCAAAAATGCGGGCAACCACCGCATGCCATCCATTTGCCGGCGGCAGAGCCTTGGCAATGAGAACATTCCTGGCTTCGCGCGAAAGCATCGGATCAAGCAGATCGCCGAGCAGTTTCGCGTTGCTTGCAAGATTGGCGCGCGTGCCGGCGTTAGCGTCCACCAGCGTCTGCAGGAGATGTACGGAGAGGCGCAAGCACTCGAGATCGGGCTCGGAAGCGGTCAGTTCGCGCTCGATGACAGCTACCATGCCGCCGCCGTCCGCCCCCATTCCCGAACGCGCCACCACGACCTTTGTGCCAGCGACCGTCATGCGCAGAGGTACGTCGTCCGGCTGGGCGCCCGTCGCCGCACCCTCGATGAGGGCTTCCGCCAGCATTTCGGCCTCTGCCGCCGCGACCCCCCGACTTTCGAGCTGCAAGCCCGCTTCATTTTCAAGGGCAAGGACCAGCGGCAGATTGATGAAGCCGGCCACCAGTTCGAACAGCTCGCGCAGCGAGCCAATGCCCGACTGATGCTGCGAAAATGCGCGGTAGATGGCGCTGAGGTAAGCCGCTTCCTTGCCCTGTTGCTGACCGCCATGGGAAAATACCCTGCCGATGAGATCGCTCCACGCCAGCGGCCCCGGCAGGGAAATGATCGGAAATCCAAGCTCCTCGGCACGGCGGTACGCGTTGTCGGGAAATTCGCGCAGGTACCTCGTCAGCTTGACGCCAAGACCTGCGGCATTGCGCGCTGCAAGCTGTTCGATCAAGACAACGAGCGCATCCGGGCTTTGCTGGACCGGGTAGGTGCTGGTCACRACGAATTCGTGCGGCTTTACCCAGTTCACCGCATCAGGAGCGTCGATAACGGTAACCGACCGGACATCGACGGCCAAAGAGCCTGTGCCGGCTATGACCGTGTGGCCGGAGAGGATTTCCCAATCCAGTATTTCGCGCAGGCTCAGCATGGAGCCTCGGGAGGGATTACTTCGGGCGTACGCGCC
>NZ_JBFUKO010000278.1:0-7053 GCF_056400805.1 Aminobacter sp. P4_H6_2 | reverse complement strand
ACGCGCACCCCGCGCGCAGCGCTCTGGCCCAACCTGATCGGCATTTTCGCCGCTGCCGTGCTCGGTGAATTGGTCGGATTGTTTGCAGCCCTCAGCCTTGGGTCGCATGACCCTACCGCCTGGATGATCCCGCTCGGCGGAGCCTTCATCGGGGTGACAGCCCTGCTGTTTGTCGGACTGGCAAACATCACCGCCATCGTCAGCATCTTCTACGGCATGTGCCTGGCGATGCGGCAAGCCGGCGGACGCTACTTCGAAGCACTGCCATGGGGATTGCTGACCGGGGCGCTGTTTGTGCCGGTGATCGTCATCGCCTTCTTCCCGGGCCAGATCTACGACAACTTCTTCAAGTTCCTCGCCTGGACTGCACTTGGATTTGCTCCGCTTTCCGGCGTAACCGCGGTGGACTACCTGATCCTGCGCCGAGGCCGGATCAAGCAGTGCGACGTCTTCAACGACGGTGCCGATTCCGACTATGCGTTCTGGCGCGGCATCAATCCGGCCTCGTTCCTGGCGCTGGCAGGTGGTGGCCTCGTCTACTACGCCTTGTTCGATCCACAATCGCTTGCCGCGCATGGGCCATTCATCTGGGTCAGCGCATCTGTTCCCGCCTGCCTGGTAGCAGCGCTCCTGCACTACATTCTGACGAAGTCCTTCGTGATGCCGGCCAGGCTCGGCGGATACTGAACTCGACTTCGGGTGATCCGTCCAAGGCAACGGGTCACCCGAAGCTTGTGCCAAGTGGTGCAGCCCCACCGCACCTGATCCTTCAGCGCCATCAGCCTGAGATCACCGTGAAAAAAGCCAGAGAACCATTGCTGCACAATGCAATTGGTCGCGAGGTTCGCGCCTTTCGAACGCGACACGGCATGAAGGTGAGTGACCTGGCAGCGGCAGCGAACCTGTCAGTCGGAATGCTGTCGAAGATCGAGAACGGCGGCATCTCGCCCTCGCTCACCACATTGCAGGCGATATCGCGCGGCTTGGCTGTGCCCATCACCTGGCTGGTGAGCCGCTTCGAAGCCGAGCGTACTGCAATCTTCGTCAGAGCGGGAGCACATGGCGGTACCGCTTCGGCCAGCCAGAAAAAGCGCCTCGGCCATACGGGCGTCGACCCCGCTGGCTTTGTTGTCGAGCCCTGTATGATCACCCTTACGCGCGAGACGGACATCTTCCCGTCAGCCAGCCACCAAGGGATGGTGTTCCTCTACATGCGGCAAGGCGAAATCGTCTACCGCCACGGCTGCAGCCTTCATCGGATGACGCCGGGGGACAGTTTGTTCTTCGACGCCGACACATTGCATGGTCCGGACGCAATCATCGAGCTGCCCGTCCGCTGTTTGTCGATCACGTCAAGTCGTCACAGATGACACGCGACGGCCGCCAAATGGAGATGCCTCGCGCCGGCGTCGCCGCATGCGTCATGCATGCGGCCGCTGCCTTTGTCAGAACCTGCTGCTGACGCCCARCTTCGCGCCAACCGACCTCTGACCTGCGCCCTCGATGTTGAACAGAAGATCGGCATCGATGGTCCAGTCGTTGACCGTCTGCAGCGACAGCCCGGTCGAGACCGTGCTGAACAGGCCGCCCCCGTCCATCGCCGAGTAGCCTGCGGTGAGGCCGAGCTTTGGCATCAGGGTCGAGCCGTTCGCCAGCTCGAAGGTCCGGGTTATCTCAGCACCAAGGCTGAGGCGCAGCTGTTCCTGGTTGAAGCCGTCGATCTCGATCTCGTCGCCGAGCTCGTTGCGGACGGCATAGTCGTCGACTTCCTCGGAGAAGTAGACGGCCCGCAGCCGCGGCGTTAGCACGGTGATGTCGTCGATCTGCATCTGGCCCTTGAGCGAGCTGTCAAACATCCAGCGCTGGGTGTTGAACGTCCCGTCCCAAAACTGCGTGTCGATGTCGTTGGACGACCCGCCATAGAGCAGGCTGGTGTTCCAGAATACACCCTTGCCAAGCTCGAACGAAGCATAGGGGCCAACCAGCCAACCATTGCCGGTCAGCAACGCGTCTTCGTCGGTGGGATCGGACATGCGATCATAGTGCAGGGAAACACCGATCAAGGCCTTTTCGGATAGCAGATAGTCTGCGCCGAGCGAAACCATGCCGAAGCTGCCCCAGTTGCCGGCATTGTCGTCCCGCTTGTGCGCCATCAGAGCGCCGTCGATCCAGATGTTGAACGGCGAGGACGCAGCGCCCAGTTGCGCCAGCGATGAGGCAAAGCCAAGTGACAGGCCGCTCTTTGACGGCGACATCTGGGCCGTGACCGGCGCGCCGGCCGTCTCCATGCGGCGGCGCTCCATCAAGTCCGGGATCGCAATCGTCGAAGCGATCATGCCTTGGCGCGACTCGACGAAGCCGCGTACCCGCGCTTCGATGTTTTCGGCCACATCGGCTGCATCGTAGCCGAGATTGTAGGTGATCGTGCCGGTGTTGGATCCCAAGGCGCTCGTCAGACGGAAACCGACGCGCACCCGACCCGAATAGCCCCGGTTCGGCTTGAAATTGAGATACCAGCCGACAGGTGCCGCGAACGCAGACGCTTGGGCAACCTGGCCGCGAATGATGGTGACTGTGCCTGCATTGGCCGGCTCGACGAAGGTCGCCTCGGCGTCGGTGAACGGACCTCCGGTCGCGCCGCTGTTGAGATAGACGTCGAGCGGATCCGACCCCGGCGGAACGTTGACGACCTGGTCGGGAACGGCAACCGCACGGGTCTTGACCTTCAGGGTGAAAGCTTCCGATCCCGTCGCGCCGTTTGCATCGCGCACACCGATGGAGAAATTGTAATCGCCCTCGGTAGCCGCCTGCAGCGGGCCAGAGAGCGCGCCTGTCGAGACATTCAGCACCAGTCCGCCAGGAAGCGTTCCATTGACAACACTGTATATCAACGCGCCGGTTCCACCGGTGGCGGTGATCTTGCTGGTGTACTCCTCACCAGCCATGGCCTCGACCAATGCGCCGCCGGCGGGCGAGAAAACGAAGGTGGTCGGTGATACCGCCACAGCGATCGCATATGCGGCCGCTCCGGATGCGCCATGGACGTCGGTCGCGGTAACGGTGAAGTTGGCAGTTCCGCTTGCTGTCGGCGTGCCGGCAAGCACACCGGTCGAGACATTGAGCGTCAAGCCGGCCGGAAGCGCGCCCGAAGTGATCTCGTAACGGTAAGGTGCGGTGCCGCCTAAGGCGGCGATCGTCTGGCTATAGGCCGTTCCGGTGGATCCGTTGGGCAGGGTCGCTGGCGAGACGGCGAGGGTCGGTGGAGACACGGTGATGGTCACGGTCGCCGGTGACGAGGTGCCGGAGGCATTGGTGGCGGTGTAAGTGAAGCTGTCGGAGCCGGAATAGCCTGCCGTCGGGGTGTAGGTGATCGACATACCTGATGCCGTGGCGGTGCCACGGGCGGCGGCCGAGGCAACGGCAACTGATGCCGCTGAACCGCCGCTAAGGTTCAAGGTGATAGGATTGGCCGAGGAATTGGCTGCAACCGTCGCGCTCACAGCGCCGGCGACCGGCGCCTGACCGCCGATGGTGAGGGAATAGGCTCTCGATCCGGTCGCGCCATGGGCGTCTTCTGCGGTGATGGTGAGGTTGGCAATGCTGTTTGCCGTCGGCGTGCCGGAGATCACCCCTGTCGATGTGTCAAACGACAGGCCGGCCCCCAAGGCGCCGCTGGTGATCTCATAGCTATAGGGCGCGGTACCGCCAGAGGCAGTGATCGTCTGAACATAGGCTACACCGATGGTTCCACCTGCCAGGGGTCCTGCTGCTGGCGAAAGCGCGAGTGTCGGAGCCGACACGGTGACGGTCACGGTCGCCGGTGCGGAGGTGCCGGAGGCATTGCTTGCAGTATAGGTAAAACTGTCGGAGCCCGAATAGCCTGGTGTCGGAGTGTAGGTCATCGACGTCCCGACGGCGGAAGCGGTGCCGTGGGACGGCGCTGCAGCCACGGTAACGGATGTTGCTGCGCCTCCAGAAAGGTTCAGCGTTATCGGGTTCGCACTTGAGTTGGCTGCAACCGTCGCAGAAACCGCTCCCGCGGTCGGGGCCGGAACGCCTCCCACTGCGATCGAATAGCTGGCCTGACCTGTTGCGGAATTGGCGTCGGTTGCAGTGACCGTGAAACTTTCGGTGCCGTCGGCGGTCGGCGTGCCGGAAATCATGCCGCTGGCGGCAATAAGGGTCAGCCCCGCAGGCAGCGAGCCGGCGGTAATGGCGTATCTGTATGGGGCGGTGCCGCCCGAGGCAGCGATGGTCTGGCTGTACGCGATGTTGATCGTTGCCGCCGCCAGCGCGCCGGAGCCGGGGGATAACGTGATTGACGACGGTGCAACGTAAGCAAATGCGCCTGTCAAAGTGGCCGACCCAGAAGCGGTCGCGACAACAACATCGACGTTTCCGGAAGCATGTGGAGGAGTGGTGGCGGTGATCGAGCTCGCGCTGTTGACAGTGTACGAACTCGCATTCGTGCCACCGAACTTCACAGCCGTGGCACCGGTAAGATGGGTGCCGGTGATCGTGACGGAAGTGCCGCCGGCAACATCACCGGAAGGCGGCGAAACCGCAGTGATCGTGGGAGTCGAGGCGACATTCAATGTTGCCGGAGTGGAGACGGCGTCTGGCGAAACTGCACCCGTGGCAACCACCCGGTACAGATACCGGTTCATGCCGGCCGTTGCCTGGCTGATCGTCAGCGTCGACGTGGTTGCGCCCGAGTAGACGCTGCCATTGGCGATGTTGGTAAAACCTGAGCCCTCATTGACCTGCCACTGATAGCCGGTGGCGTCAGTTGCTGTGACGGAAAATGTGGCAGGGCTGCCGGAAACCACGCTTGCATTGGCCGGCTGCCCGGTGATCGCAGGGGCAGCTGGCGCAGGTGTACAGGTGACGGTGGCTTGGAGAGTGCCGTTTTCGGAGCCGCTCCACGCGTRGACGACAAAACCGGTGTCGTCGGCATCGATAGTGTACGTGCCGTTCAGGCTCAGCTCACTGCCCGGTGTGGCAAAGCGCTCAAGAGGGACACCTGCGGGCCCGGACCCGTTGTTCTTGTAGATTGCGAAGCCCGCGTTGCCTGAACCAGGATTGGTCGCACCGGAAGTGGTCACCGTATAGTTTATCTTTTCACCGGCGCTCACGCTCACGCCGGGCTCGCCTCCTGCCGCCGGAGCCGTGTAGCGGAGGTGGTTCCAAAGCTCCTGGCTGTTGGACAGGGTGACACCACTACCCCAGTGTGTGTTGATCGCAGCGCAGCCCGCCGATGGCGCCGCCTGGGCCTGCCAGACCGAGCCGAAGGTAGTGATTGCCGATAACAAAACGAGAGTATTTGCCGCGCGCGCCAAACCACGGCACACGGACCGAAGTCCACCAAAAGCTGTATTCACGTAATTTCCCCCTCGGCAGCCAGCCGAGGAAACCCAAGGCTAGTACCGGCAGTTCACCCGAACTGCTTCCATACCTCCACTTGGGGAAGCCGAGAACGCCATGGAGGTTAAGTTACTGAATCTGCAATCAATGCGTGGTTGCAATTGCCACCTACTCCGCTCCCGCGACCACTGAGAAATCCGCGGCTGTATCCCTCAACAGCTTCCGTCCGCCTGCATTGCGGCTTGTTTCAAGGAAGGCGCAACGCYGACGCCGATGCCATTGGTTGCCGCCCACATGCCGCGCGTCACGGCCATCGAGTGCTTCGCCGGGTCGCTCGCGCACGACCTCGTTGCCTCAACATCAAGGTCAAGCTGAAGGAGCCGAGCTACCCGTCGAGATGGCAAATTCGCATCGCAGCACGCAGCTTCATTTTCGATCGGGCCTGACATTTGCCCGGTCCTGTCCTGCTAGCCTAGCCGGTCGAAGGACGCGACGGTCTTGGCCACAGCCTCGCTGGCCTGGGCCTCATCGCTGACATCGGCGGTGACAGCGACAGCACGGTCGCCGTAGGCACGACACCACATCCAGCAAATTGGCAATGCCTTTCCAACTCGACCTTGGTGGGATGCTACGTCGCTCCATCGATTTCAAGCTGCTCTTCCAGAAGCTGCAAGGTCTTGAGATACTGGGCGACCAGATGCTCTTTTGCCAGCTCGGCATTGCCGTCGATCGTCGCCTCCATGATGAGGCGATGCTCTTCGTTTGAATCGCGGCGCGGAGTGGTCGCGATGACCATGGATATGTACCTGTAGCGCTCGGCGTGATCCATCATCTCGTTGCAGAAATTGATCAGCAACGAGGACCCGCAGGCGGCGATAAGCGCATTGTGAAAAGCGCGATGCTTGATTTCCCATTCTGAATTATCGCCGCCTTCTTCCGGCAGCCGGACCTTCGTACGCGACAGGCGGTGATAGGTGAGGATAACATTGTCTTCCCAAGCCTGGGTACGATTAGCGATGGATTCCTCCAGCGCCTTCGCTTCAAGCCAGCAGCGCGTCTTGACCAGCTCGCGGAGACGTTCGAGCGACAGCTGAGGCACCGAAAAGCCGCGCTGGTCGTGGCGATCGACCAGGCGCTCCGATGAGAGCCGGTTGAGCGCCTCGCGCACGGGGTTCGTGCCTGCCGAATAGCGCGAAGCGACCTGATCGATCTGCAGCTTCTGGCCGGGCTTGAGCTCACCCTTGAGGATGTCCTGGCGAAGATGCTGGTACACGAAGGTCGCCGTCGTCACCTTTTCGGTACGGCTACCCTCTCCAGCCTTCTGCTCGGCAAGAGCCTGATCAACCAGCGTCATGCGTTGCCCTATCTGTCGCCCAAAGGCTCACTTGCTTACGCCTCCGCTCATACTGGACTTGTGCCAGAAAACCAGCTTGCGCTCCAGCCACACGACCGACCAAAACAGGGTCAACCCCAGAAGACTGAGGAAAATGATCAATGAAAACACCCTTGGGGTGTTGAGCTGCGAGGAGGCAACGCGAATGAGTTCACCAAAACCTTTGCCGCCGCCAAGAAACTCCCCGGTGATGGCACCCGCCATGACCCCGACCGCTGCAATCTTCAGCCCGGTGAAAATCTGCGGCAAGCCGAGCGGCAGTTTCATCTTGAACAGCGTCTGAAAGCGGCTGGCGC
>NZ_JBFUKO010000277.1:0-7126 GCF_056400805.1 Aminobacter sp. P4_H6_2 | reverse complement strand
GCAATCGGCGCGCCGCTGCGAACAACGATACGATTGCTTTCCGGGCGCGAAAGCACTTCCGACCACGAACGGCCTTCGAACAGTATGAAATCGGCCACCTGTCCTTCGGCGACCATGCCCTTGTCGTCGAGGCCCATGATCGCGGCAGGTGTTACCGACACGGTTTTTGGCCAAACGCCTGCCGGATGGTCGAGGTGCAGCACGCGTGTGCCCAGGCGCCAGGTGTCGAGCATGTCGAGATCGCCATAGGAATGGAACGGATCGCGCGTATTGTCAGAGGCAAGCGCCACCGGGATCCCGCGCCGCTTCATCTCGTGCAGCAGCGTCACGCCCCGCCACCTTGGCGTCGTTCCGTCATGCCGTCGATCTTGGAGATAAAGATTGCAGGTCGGCAGCGACACCACCGAAAGACCGGCGGCGGCGACCTTCTCGAGCGTCGCGTCGATGTTTGCGTCGTCCTGCATGGCGAGCGAGCAGCAGTGGCCGACGAGCACCTTGCCTGCGAAGCGCGACCGTAGCGCTGCCTCGGCGATGCGGCGCAGCCCATCGGCGGATGGATCGGCGGTCTCATCGGCGTGGAAATCGAGGTCGAGACCGTATTTGGTGGCGGCTGCGAACATGCTGTCGAGAAGGTCATCGAGATCTGGCGCGGGATAGGCGACAGCACCCAGAATGCCACCAGCTGCTGCCACGCGCTTGGCGATGCCTTTCAAGAATGCCTCGTCGCGAGCGAAATCGATGCCGAACAGGCAGGCAGCCTGTAGCTCGATCCGGCCGCGCCACTCGGCCCGTATTTCCTCGAAGACCGGCCACGAGATGGCGTCCTGCGGCGGCAGCGAATCAAGATGCGTGCGGATGGCCGAGGTACCGTGGTGATGCGCCGAACGCAGCGCGAAATCCATGCGCCGAGCGATGTCATCAGCCGACCAGTTGGCCGCGCGATCGGCCTTTGTGGCTGCCAATGCCCCAGTGAACGTGCCGTCGGCATCGGATGTCCTGGGCAAGATGTGGCCCTTGTCGAGATGCGTATGGCAATCGACAAAGGCTGGCAAAACAACCCTGCCGCCGCAATCTATCTGCGCCGTTCCGCCCAGGTGGAAGCCGGCCGGATCACCCGCTGGGGTTGTTGCCAATATCTTGCCTTGCTCTACAGTCAGGTCGGCGAGAAAGAACTCGGCACACGCGGTTTCGATGGCACTTGCTTTTATCACGGCATTGTTGAGACGGACGTTGCGCAGCACGTATCGTCCCCGTAGCGCGGCCGCAGCAATTGTGACGCGCAAGGTTGCCTGGTCGAAAGCGGGCATGGTCATCGGAGGCCTCAGCAATTGCCGCAGCGATCGCGTGCGGGAGGGTTGTCAGTTGCGCAAGGGGCGCAGACCGGTTGATTGCGGCATCTGGTGCCTGGCTGCGCATCGATCGGCGGCAGTTAAAGGTTGCCGTGCAGGGAAAGTTCATTTATTGATCACAATATGAGATCACAGATTGCGGCCTGTCAACTTCTGCCCCCGGTCGGCGTATATCTGCGGCAAGATCGCAACATGGCGTCGTTCCTCGTAAAGCGCAAATCTTGAGGACACCGACGAGAGGCGGAGAAGCGGAATGCGGATAGACAAAATCGACGGCGCCAAAGACGGCAAGGAACCCGCCAAGAAAGAACGCGGGCATGTCCATGAGCATGTGCTGCGCTATATGCGCAGAGGTCTCATGGTTGGGGCTTTCCTGCCCGGCCAAGTGATGAGCCTGCGCAAACTGGCGGCCGGATTTGGCACCAGCCCGATGCCTGTGCGCGAGGTCCTGAGCCGTCTGGTGGCTGCCAATGCGCTTGAGGAAACCAAGGGCGGTTCGGTGCGCGTGCCACGGCTGAGCCCGGATAAGCTGAGCGACCTCTTTGCCGTGCGCGAGATGCTTGAAGGTATGGCGGCCGAGCTGGCTGCCAAGAAGGCAACGCCAACGCTGATCACCGAGCTCGCCTCGATCAACAAGCAGTTGCTTGTGGCGATCGACAAGCGCGACATCCTGAACTGCTTGTCGTTCAACCAGAAATTTCACTTTACGCTCTACGAAGCGGCCGACTCTGAAGTGCTGATGCCGCTGATCGAATCGCTGTGGCTACAGTTCGGCCCGACCATGTACATGTCGCTGCTGATCCCTTCGATGCCGTGGAACGCCGCTGATCATGAAGACATTCTTGGCGCGCTGAAGGAAGGCAACGCCAACGCTGCCAAGAAGGGCATCGTCCACGACATCCGCACCACCTGCAAGGCGCTGCTCAGCGTCGCCGGCTCGCAAGGCATCGAGCTGCCTTTCGCGCAGGGGCCGGAACTTCAATTCGACTACTGACATTAAGATCTGGGGGGATACGCCATGGCCGGTAAGGCTGAACAGAATCTCGTCCGTCTGGGCATCAGCCTGCCCGCGACCGTAGCGCCCTTGGCCAACTATGTGCCGGCGCGCCGCCTGGGCAACCAAGTCTACATTTCAGGCCAAGTGCCGAGCGAGGCCGGCAAGGACAAGTACACCGGCAAGCTTGGTTCGGATTTTTCCATTGAGGAAGGCCAGGCGGCCGCCCGCCTTTGCGCTGTCAACATCCTTGCCCAGCTCAAGCAAGCGCTTGATGGCGACCYCGATCGTGTTGTCGGCGTCATCAGGCTTGGCGGCTTCGTCAATGCCGAGCCCGACTTCAAGGATCACCCCAAGGTCATCAACGGTGCCTCCGACCTGATGGTCGAAGTGTTCGGCGAGGCCGGGCGCCATGCCCGCGCTGCCGTTGGTTGCTATTCACTGCCGCGCAACGTGCCCGTCGAGATCGACGCGATCTTCGAGGTCAGCTGACCGTGCAGCCTGCCGCATCCACGATTGACGAAAGAATTCCGGTCCATGTTCTGACCGGCTTCCTTGGAAGCGGCAAGACCACCTTTCTCAGGCATCTGCTCGGCGAGCCGGATCTTGCCGACACGGCGGTGATCATCAACGAGTTCGGCGAAATCGGGCTCGATCATTTGCTGGTGCGGGAAGTTTCCGAAGACGCGGTGCTGCTTTCGTCTGGCTGCCTGTGCTGTGCAGTGCGCGATGATCTCGTTTCCACTTTGGCCGACCTTCTGGCGATGGTTCGTCGTGGCGAGGTGGCGCCTTTCCGCCGGGTCGTGGTTGAAACCACGGGCCTCGCCGATCCAGCGCCGATCATGCAGGCGGTGATGAGCGATATGCAGCTCCGTCGCGGCTATCGGGCGGGCAGTATCGTGGCGACCGTCGATGGCGTCAGCGGTGCCAACAGCATCGGTAACTTCGCCGAAGCCGTCCAGCAGGTGGCGCTGGCCGATTGCGTGGTCATCACCAAGTCGGAGCTTGTCGACCCTTGGCGGCTCGATGCGCTTGGCCAGGAAGTCGGCAAGGTGAACCCACAGGTCAGGCAGCTCGTCTCCAGCCGCGCAAGCATGCCGCGTGCGGGAGACATCTTCGACTATGACGAGACTTGGGAGCCGCGCCATTTCGAAATGGCCGATACGCCGATGGCGGGCAAGCACAGCGACGGCATCGAGACTTTCGCCGTCGAGATCGACAGGGAGGTCGATTGGCCTGCCTTCGTCGACTGGCTGGAATTGCTTTTGGCCGGACGTGGGCAATCGATCCTGCGCGTGAAGGGGCTGCTGGCGGTCACAGGTGACCCGCGACCGGTGGTTATCCATGGCGTCCAGCACGTCGTTTATCCGCCGGAGTATCTGCCGCATTGGCCCGAAGGCATGCCTCGTGGATGGCTGGTTTTCATCGCGCGCAACCTGAGCCGCACGGCGATCGAAAACTCGCTGCCAAGCACATTCGCCGTGGCGCGCTGACACTCCGAAACCTCGTCGGCATCTGATTTTTGTTCAAACATTTTTGCGTTGGCTATGGCGATAGGGCGGGCCGCGCCCGGCCAAGGCGTGGTCGCGACGTCACGACGCGTGGCGAAACCCGCTGCGATTTCCGATGCTTGCCTAAGAGGTTTCGTCGTTGCGGCGCTCGCTCAGGGAGGTCCGACATTTGTTAGAGGCAAGCGCAGATTCGTCGCTTGACAAAGGTCAATTGTGATCACACTATGAGATCAAGAATGAGGTTTGAGAGCGTGAGTTGTCACGCCTTGTTCGGGGGAGAGAGGCAGGCCTTCGGGCCATAGGGGCGCCCGCGTGGTGCTCGTTAGGGAGGAGAGAAATGTTGTACGCCACAGGTCTCATTCGCAGCGCAGCACTCATTGCCGCGACTGCCATCACCACGGTTCTGTCAACTCAGGGCGCCATGGCCGAGGACGTAAATCTGCGCTTCAGCTGGAAGCTGAAGGGGGAATACGGCTTCTTCTACCTAGGTCAAGAAAAGGGGCTCTACAAGGACGCTGGCCTCACCGTGACGCTCGGCGAAGGCGCCGGTGCCCAGGCGGYCCTCGCAGCCCTTCTCCAAGGCCAGGAAGACCTTGCAGTGGTTCCTGGAATATTTGCGATTACGGCGATCCAAAAGGGTATGCCAGTCAAGATTATTTCTCTTTACCAGCCGGCCGCACCCGTCGTCTTGATATCGCATCCCGACAATCCGGTCGTAAAACCAAGMGATCTCGAAGGAAAGTCTATCGCCAGCTCGATAGGCGAGACCTCAACGGCATATATGGGGGTTTTCTGCAGTCAGAATAAAATCGACTGCACGAAGATCAACAAGATCCAGATGGACAGTCAGACCCGCATTCCGCAGTTCGTGCAGAAGAAGGTCGATGTGGTTGGCGTGTACCGAACAAGCGATCTTCCCGTTCTTATAGACAAGACTTCCACCAATTTCGCTGTCCTTGACATGGAGGAGTTTGGCCTTGCTGTCCCTGGACTAGCGGTTGTCGCTAGCGCCGACGGTGTAGAGAAGAAGGGCGACGCGCTTCGCAGTTTCCTTTCTGTCACAAGCAAAGCAATCGAAATGTCGCGCAGTGATCCTGCAGCCGCAACCGCCGCATTGAAGGCGGTATGGCAGGCTGGGCCATCCGACAAGGTTGTCCGCGAGCAGATCGAGGCGACTTCAAAATCCATTCCGGCAGCGACAGGCAAACCTCTAGGATGGGTCGATGAAAAGACGATTGCCGATGCGCTCAAGCTGATCGGTAGCGTCGACGATATCGGCGAACCGAAGCCCATCTCGACCTTTTATACCAATGAACTTCTGACGCAGTGAGGCTACGGTGGCGAGCACGGATGTAATCGGCGCCGGTCAGGCGCAGAAGAAGCAAGGCAAGAATATGAGCAGCAAGAAGAAATCGCGTGGGCCTTGGTTGGAGCGCTACTCGGCGCTTATCCTCGCGATCGTGCTGCTTGGCGCTTGGCAGATTCTGGTTCCTTGGTCGGGGCTCTCGGAGTTCGTTCTGCCGACCCCGCTGGCTATCGCCACGCGGATCGTCAACGAACTGCCGCTGCTCGCCTCCCATGGCTATGTGACGCTTTTCGAAGTTGTCGCCGGCTTTGCCCTGGGGGTACTGGTCGGCGTCCCCCTGGCGCTGTCGATCTTCTATTCCAGGGCCTTCGAACGCGCCATCTATCCGATCCTGGTCGCCCTGCAGACGGTGCCGAAGGTCGCACTTGCGCCGCTGCTGGTGCTGTATCTCGGCTACGGGTGGGCGCCCAAGATCACGCTGGCTTTCCTGATCTCGTTCTTCCCGATCGTCATCTCGACGGTGGTCGGCTTGCAATCGCTGGACAAAAACCTGGTCAATCTCGTCCGTTCGATGGGGGCAAGCGAATGGCAGACCTTCTTCAAGGTCCGTCTGCCGGCGGCACTGCCCAATATCTTCGGTGGCTTCAAGGTGGCGGTGTCGCTCGCCGTCATCGGTGCAGTCATCGGCGAGTATGTTGCTGCCGAACGCGGCCTTGGTTACCTGCAACTCCAGGCCAACTCGCAGTTCGACACAACGCTCAATTTCGCCACCGTGGTCACGATCTCCGGACTTGGTGTGATGCTCTATTTCATCATCGATACCATCGAGAGCCGAGTTACCTACAAGCGCGACTCCGCCAAATAAGCCGGCTGCCGGAGCAGCCGACAACGAAAACAGGTTCAGTGAGGCAATCCCATGAGTGCCACTACCCAGATGGGCGCGGCGGTCGACATTTCCCGGCTTTCCAAGATCTACAAGACACGTGAGGACGATGACGTCCTCGCTCTCGACAAGATTGATCTCAAGATCGAGCCCGGCAGCTTCGTTGCCGTCGTCGGGCCCAGCGGTTGCGGCAAGAGCACGCTGCTTTCGCTTCTTGCCGGCCTGACGCCTGCCTCGACCGGCAGCATCGCCATCGACGGCGACGGCGTCAGCAAGCCGCATCCGAAAACCGGCGTCGTGTTCCAATCGGATCTGTTGCTCTATTGGCGCTCTGTGCTCGACAACATCCTGCTGCCGATCGAGATCAAAAAGCTCGACGTGGCAAAATACAGGCCTCGAGCCGAAGAATTGCTGGCCCAGGTCGGGCTTGACGGGTTCGGCAACAAGTTTCCGTCCGAGCTCTCGGGTGGCATGCGCCAGCGCGTGGCGATCTGCCGTGCGCTGATCCAAGAGCCCGGCTTGCTGCTGATGGACGAGCCTTTTGGCGCGCTTGACGCGCTGACGCGCGAACAGATGATCATGGATCTGCAGTCGATGTGGCTTCGCTTGCGCAACACAGTGCTGTTTATCACCCATGGCATCGACGAGGCAGTGTTTCTCGCCGACCGCGTGCTGGTGATGTCGCCGCGCCCCGGCCGCATCGACCTCGATCTCAAGATCGACCTGCCGCGCCCGCGCCAGTGGAGCAAGACCCACGAGGACAAGGACTATCACGGCTATGTCCGGCAGATCCGGGCGATCTTCGAGGCCAAGGGCATTCTTGTCGCCCACTAGCGGGTTGGCCCCCTAGTCGGTTCAGCCGATCCGCCTATCGGCAATTACGACAATAACGGCATGAGCGCCGCCGGGAAACTTCCCGGCGGACGAACATTTGCGCGGAGAGCCCGGATGTCCGGAACCATTTTCATCCCCAAAGAGCTTGAGTTGATTGAAACCCGTGTTGGGGCTTCGCCGGATACGGTGAAACGCCTGGTGGGGCTTGGTTTTGACGTGGTTGTCGAGACAGGGGCAGGGACCTTGTCG
>NZ_JBFUKO010000276.1:0-7168 GCF_056400805.1 Aminobacter sp. P4_H6_2 | reverse complement strand
AGATGCAGCAAGACGCGGGTGTGCTCGACATGGCCGAGGAAACGGTCGCCGATGCCAACGCCCTCATGGGCGCCTTCGATCAGGCCGGGAATATCGGCGATGACGAATTCGCGCGCATCGATGCGCGCAACGCCGAGGCCCGGATGCAGCGTGGTGAAGGGATAATCGGCGATCTTCGGCTTGGCCGCCGTGACCGAGGCAAGGAAGGTCGACTTGCCGGCGTTGGGCAGGCCAACGAGGCCGGCATCGGCGATCAGCTTGAGCCTGAGCCAGACCCACATCTCCTGGCCGTCCAGGCCGGGATTGGCGCGGCGCGGCGCCTGGTTGGTCGAGGTCTTGAAATGCTGGTTGCCAAAGCCGCCATTGCCGCCCTTGGCGAGCAGGAAGCGTTGGCCGACCTGGGTCAGGTCGCAGATCAGCGTTTCGTTGTCTTCCTCATAGACCTGCGTACCGACAGGCACTTTCAGGATGATGTCGGAGCCCTTGGCACCGGTCATGTTGCGGCCCATGCCGTGCACGCCGGTCTGCGCCTTGAAATGCTGCTGATAGCGATAATCGATCAGCGTGTTGAGCCCGTCGACGACTTCCAGCCAGACGTCGCCGCCGCGGCCGCCGTCGCCACCGTCCGGCCCGCCGAATTCGATGAACTTTTCGCGCCGGAACGACACCGCACCCGCGCCGCCATTGCCGGAGCGGATGTATACCTTGGCTTGATCGAGAAATTTCATCGGACTGTTCGTCTCTTGCTGTTATTTGGTTGTTTCAGCGAACCTGCCATAGCGCAAGGCGCGGCGAAGGGCGAGCGCGGATTGAAAGCCGCCTGAGATGACGGGAGATTTCGACAGTGAAGCTGGTCACCTACAACACCCAGTACGGCATCGGCCGTGACGGCCGCTACGACCTTCAGCGCATCGCAGCTAGCATCGACGGTGCCGACATCATTGCCCTGCAGGAGGTGACCCGCAATTTCATGCGCAACAACGGCGCTGACATGGTCGCCGGGCTTGCCGAACTGCTGCCCGACTATTTCCACGTCTATGGCATCGCCATGGATATCGACTTTGGCCTGCTCGAAGACGGGAAACCGGCCAACAAGCGCCTGCAATTCGGCAACATGGTGCTGTCGCGCTGGCCGATCGTTGCGTCGCGCTGCATGCTTTTGCCGCGTACACGTCGCCTCAACCGCGGCAATTTGCAACGCGCTGCACTCGAAGCGCTCGTCATGGCGCCGTCCGGTCCGCTGCGCGTCTATTCGGTGCATCTCGATCACGTCAATCCAGAAGAAAGGATGGCGCAGATCCGTCATCTCAAGCAACGGGTCTACGCCTATCCGATGGAAGGCGGCGCCATATCGGGCGCTGCCGAATACGGATTCCCCGAGCTCCCCTGCCCCGAAGAATTCGTGCTTTTGGGCGACTTCAACATGGTTCCCGGCTCGCCCGAACATATTGAAATGACCGGCGCGCCCGACCCTTTCGAAGGCCCCCAGATCGTCGCCCACCATCCCGTCGACGCCTATGCGCTGGCGGGCGGAATTCCCGATGGATCGGTCTCCTGGACCGACACGACCCATCCGGAAAAAACCCGCCTGATCGACTACGCCTTCGTCCAGGCCAACCTGGCCGCCAAGGTCAAATCCGTCCGCATCGACAGCGAGGCGAAGGGCTCCGACCACCAACCGGTCTGGCTCGAGCTGGCCTGAGCTCGCCTCAGCTGCGTGCCCACGACCTGAGGCTCGCCCAGGTCTTGCGGTCGAGCCGGTAGCGCTCGACCGGCACCTGGCCGGCGACGATCGAGTTCAGCATGCCCTGCCCGGCATACTGGAAGCCGCACTTGTGGATCACCCGCCGCGACGCCGGGTTGATGACCCGGCACGAAACGTTGAGCACATTGACGTCGGTCGCGCGGAAGGCGAGATCGACCAATGCGTGCGCGGCTTCGGTGGCATAACCCGACTTCCAATAGGGCTCGCCGATCCAGTAGCCGAGCTCAAGCCCACGATCGGTGACGTTGAGCCCCGCCGAGCCGACAAAGGCACCCGTATCTGCAACGGTGATCGCGTAGACCACGCCGCCTCGCTGGGCCCGCGCCATCGAAAGAAAGGCCCGCGCCTCGCCCTCGCCATAAGGGTGCGGCATGCGCGACAGCATCTCGGCGATGTGGCGGTTGTCGGCGAGCTCCACCAGCTCGGCGATGTCGTCTTCATGCGGCGGGCGCAGGACCAGCCGCTCGGTCAGCAATATGGGGCAATCGACGGACAGCCTTTCGTCTTCGCTGTCTTCCTTCTCGGCAACCATGTTAAAAATCCTCCAGGAAAAAATGAAAAAGGGGAGATGGAAACCCATCTCCCCTGATCCTTTTCCTGGCTTGGCCAGACACCGGTTCCCGAGATGGGGCGCCGGTGTTGTAGTGCGGAACCGGCTACTCCGCGGCCTTGAGAATCGGATTGACCGATACGTAGGTTCGGCCATTGGCTTTTTTATTGAAGGTCACGGCGCCTGCTTCGAGCGCAAAAAGCGTATGATCCTTGCCCATGCCGACGTTGACGCCGGGATGCCAGGTGGTGCCGCGTTGACGAACGATAATGTTGCCGGGAATCACGGATTCGCTGCCGAACTTCTTGACGCCAAGACGCTTGGACTCTGAATCGCGACCGTTGCGCGACGAACCGCCAGCTTTTTTATGTGCCATGGATGTTCTCCTTCAGTCGCTCTGATTACTCTGATTCCGCGACGGCTGCAGCCTTTTTCGGCGCTGCCTTCTTCGCGGGCTTTTCTGCAGCCACGTCAGCTGCGGCTTCGGCCTGCACTGCCGCCTTCTTCGAAGGCTTCGCACCGCCGGTCAGGATCTCGGAGATCCGGACAGTGGTGTGGTGCTGACGGTGACCGCGCGCACGACGCGAATTCTGGCGACGACGCTTCTTGAAGGCGATGACGGTCTTGGCGCGGCCGTGCTGGACAACTTCCGCCRTCACCACTGCACCAACCACGAAGGGCGCGCCGATCTCGGCGTTGTCGCCTTCGCCAACGGCGAGCACTTCAACGAATTCAACGGTGTCGCCGGCGGCGCCGACGAGCTTTTCGATCTTGATCACATCATTGGCGGCAACGCGATACTGCTTGCCGCCCGTTTTGATGACTGCGAACATTTTATGCCTTTCGCTGTTCGGTCGACCTTGTTGAACCACCTGGGCGGTTCGGGTCGTCTTTTTGTCAGTCGTACGGGTTCATGACAAACGGCGCAGAGAACCCTCCACGCCGAATGCAGGGGTCCCGTAACCGAAGGTTGCCATCGAGTCAAGGCGAACACGCCGGCAAACCGACGTTTCGCGGGGGCTGCCGGCCTCCCTCCTGCCATCAGGTCATGGAGGGCAACCCTCGGATACACGGCTGTGCCAGAACCGACAATCGTGCAGACGCGGCCTCGCCCCAATAAGCCTTATCACACCCCAGGACCGCCCGTGTGGCCGCGCGGCCCGCCGCCTCCGTCGACCGCAGCCCCTTGACCAAGGCTTGGGTCCACCCGCATGCGGCAACGCTCAGATGGGGTACTGGAGGGTTCTGAAAGAAAACGCCTTGTGGGCACTCCGCAACTGCAAGGTCCGAAGCATTCGAGCCAAAAGGGAGCGAAAAGGGCATGGCGGCAACACAGCTGACGCAGCGTCTTGCGCCTATTTCCGCCTCGACTGAAAAGATAGCTGATCTCGGCCACATTTGGCCTTGTGCGATAGGCCATGAGCCGTTATCTAGTGCGCCGCGCCGGCAACGGCCGATCACGACCGCGGAGAGGTGGCAGAGTGGTCGAATGCACCGCACTCGAAATGCGGCATGGGTGCAAGCCCATCGGGGGTTCGAATCCCTCCCTCTCCGCCATTCACCTCGTTGTGTGCTCGACTTGATGGCAATCGGGCCGCTAGGCTTCGGCTTACTGCGCTCAGCCTCCCCATTCAAACCAGGCCTAAAAACCGCGTTGATGATTGCCGTGTCGACGGCGGATTCATAGCGCAACGCTTGCAGCGCGAAGCGGCGCGCCATGGGCATGCCACTCCGAAACGTTCTGAATGAACGCACCACCGGCATGCCCTATCAGGAGTCCCAAAAACGCAAGCGTTGATCACCGCATCGTCAGGAGCGGGCGCCTCATTCCGCCGCTTGCGCGTAGGACGCGGGCACATAGTTGAGGATCGGCCCCAGCCAGCGCTCGACCTCGGTGATGGTCATGCCCTTGCGCGTGGCATAGTCTTCGACCTGGTCGCGCTCGACCTTGGCGACGCCGAAATAATAGCTCTCGGGATGCGCCAGATAGACGCCGGAGACCGACGAGCCCGGCCACATCGCCATGCTTTCGGTGAGGCTGACGCCGGAATTCTTCTCCGCGTCGAGCAGGCGGAACAACGTCACCTTCTCGGTGTGGTCAGGCTGCGCGGGATAGCCAGGTGCCGGCCGGATGCCGCGATATGGCTCGCCGATCAGATCGTCGGGTGCGAGATTTTCGTCCGGCGCGTAGCCCCATAACTCCTTGCGTACCTTTTCGTGCATGCGCTCGGCGAAGGCCTCGGCGAAACGGTCGGCCAGCGCCTTGACCATGATCGAGGAATAATCGTCATTGGCGCGCTCGAAGCGCTGGGCGATCGCTACTTCCTCGATGCCGGCCGTGACGACAAAGCCGCCGAGATAGTCTGCCTTGCCGCTGTCGAGCGGGGCGATGAAGTCAGACAGCGCCATATTGGCCTTGCCGTCGCGCTTGGTCAGTTGCTGACGAAGGGTGAAGAAGGTCGCCAGTTCCTGCGAGCGCGCCTCGTCGGCGAAAAGCCTGACGTCGTCGCCGACCGCATTGGCCGGCCAGAAGCCGAGGACGGCCTTGGGGGCGAACCATTTCTCGTCGATGATCTTCTTCAGCATCGCCTGCGCGTCCTCGAACAGCTGCCGTGCCGCAGGGCCCTGCGCTTCATCCTCGAGTATCTTGGGATAACGCCCCTTCATCTCCCAGGTCTGGAAGAACGGCGTCCAGTCGATATAGCGGGCGAGCTCTGCCAGATCCCAGTTCTCGAACACCTTGGTGCCGAGGAAGGACGGCTTGGGCGGCRTGTAGGATGCCCAGTCAACCTTGTGCGCATTGGCACGCGCCTTGGCCAGCGGCAGGCGCTGCTTGTCGGCCTCCGAGCGAGCATGGGCGTCGGCGACCTTCTTGTATTCGGCCTGAATGGTCTCGACGTAGCCGCTCTTGGCGCTCGGGGACAACAGATTGGACACCACGCCGACCGCACGGCTGGCGTCGTTGACATAGACGGTCTGGCCGCTGGTGTAACGCGGATGGATCTTCACCGCCGTGTGCACGCGGCTGGTGGTGGCACCACCGATCAACAGCGGAATGTCGAACCCTTCGCGCTCCATTTCGGCGGCGACATGCGCCATCTCGTCGAGCGACGGCGTGATCAGGCCGGAGAGCCCAATGATATCGACCTTCTCGTCTTTTGCGACCTGCAGGATCTTGGTTGCCGGCACCATGACGCCAAGGTCGATGATTTCGTAATTGTTGCAGGCGAGCACGACGCCGACGATGTTCTTGCCGATGTCGTGGACGTCGCCCTTGACCGTCGCCATCAGGATCTTGCCGGCGGTCTGGCGCTCGCCATTGTCGATGCCCTTGGCGGCGTTGGCCGCCTTCTCCGCCTCCATGTGCGGAAGGAGGCCGGCGACCGCCTGCTTCATCACGCGGGCCGACTTCACGACCTGCGGCAAGAACATCTTGCCGGCGCCAAACAGGTCGCCAACGACGTTCATGCCGGCCATCAGCGGGCCTTCGATGACATGCAGCGGACGCTCGGCCTTCAGCCGCGCCTCGTCGGTGTCGGCGTCGATGAACTCGGTGATGCCGTTGACCAGCGCGTGGCTGATGCGCTGCTCGACCGGCCAGTCGCGCCAGGCGAGGTCGCGCTCCTTGGCTTCCTTGCCGGCAGTGCCCTTGTAGCGTTCCGCCAGTTCCAGCAAGCGCTCGGTCGCCGTTCCGCCGGCCTTGGGCACGCGGTTGAGCACGACGTCCTCGCAGGCCTCGCGCAGCTCCGGATCGATCGATTCGTAGACGGCGAGCTGGCCGGCATTGACGATGCCCATGTCCATGCCGACCTGGATGCAGTGGTAAAGGAACACGGCGTGCATGGCTTCGCGCACTGGCTCGTTGCCGCGGAACGAGAACGACAGGTTCGACACGCCGCCCGAGATATGGACGTGCGGCAGGGCCTCAGTGATTTCGCGCGTCGCCTCGATGAAGTCGACGCCGTAATTGTCATGCTCCTCGATGCCGGTGGCGACGGCAAAGATGTTGGGGTCGAAGATGATGTCTTCCGGCGCAAAGCCCGCCTGCTCGGTCAAAAGCTTGTAGGCGCGGGTGCAGATCTCGACCTTGCGCGCCTTGGTGTCGGCCTGGCCCTGCTCATCGAAGGCCATGACAACGACGGCGGCACCATAGGCGCGGCAAAGCCTGGCGTGGTGCAGGAAGGCCTCTTCGCCTTCCTTCATCGAGATCGAATTGACGATCGGCTTGCCCTGGACGCACTTCAGCCCGGCCTCGATCACCTCCCACTTGGAGCTGTCGATCATGACAGGCACACGCGCGATATCGGGTTCGGCGGCTATCAGGTTGAGATACTCGACCATCGCCTTTTTCGAGTCGATCAGGCCCTCATCCATGTTGATGTCGATGATCTGCGCGCCGTTGACGACCTGGTCGCGGGCAACATCGAGGGCGGCGGCGTAATCGCCTGCGGTCACCAGCGTGCGGAACTTGGCCGAGCCGGTGACGTTGGTGCGCTCGCCGACATTGACGAAGGGAATCTCGTCGGTGAGCGTGAATGGCTCGAGGCCCGACAGGCGCATCTGAGGCTTGAGCTCCGGCACCTGGCGCGGCGGATGCTTGGCGACAGCCTCGGCGATGGCGCGGATGTGCTCGGGGGTCGAGCCGCAGCAACCGCCGACGATGTTGATGAAGCCCTCGCGYGCRAAKTCCTCGAYCTGSGCGGCCATGAAKTCSGGGCTCTCGTCATACTGGCCGAAGGCGTTGGGCAGGCCGGCATTGGGATAGGCGCAGATGAAGGTCTCGGCGACATCGGACAATTCGGCGAGATGCGGGCGCATGGCGGCAGCACCCAGCGCGCAGTTGAGGCCTACCG
>NZ_JBFUKO010000275.1:0-7208 GCF_056400805.1 Aminobacter sp. P4_H6_2 | reverse complement strand
TCTTCTCTCTGCTCATCGGTCCCTTCCTCGGCAAGCGAACATGCCCCGGGATGCCGACTTGCGTCCATATGAATTTATGATAGACTTTCTATTATAAAGTTCATCTTATGGGGAGGAGACCCAAACATGAGCATGCTCGGCACATCTGCGTCCGCAGTGCAGCCCTTCTTTCTCGGCACCTTCGCGTCCAACTGCTCCAGCGGCATGACTGTGACCAAGATTCAGGATCGCTGGGACAATTCCTGGGCCAACAATCTTCGTCTCGCCAGGCTTCTCGACGACGCCGGCATCGACTTCATGCTCCCGATCGCCCGCTGGATCGGTTATGGTGGCGAGACCAATTTCCACGGCAATGTGCTGGAGACGATGACCTGGGCGACGGGGCTCCTCGCCCACACGCGCAACATCACAATTTTCGCTACCATTCACACGGTTGCCAATCATCCGGTCGTCGTCGCCAAACAGCTGGCAACCATTGACCAGATCAGCGGCGGACGTGTTGGCCTCAACATCGTCGCAGGCTGGAACAAGCCGGAATACGAAGCGCTCGGGCTCACGCTGCCCGACGACCATGCCACGCGATACGGTTACGCCCAGGAGTGGTTCGACGTGATCAAGGCGCTGTGGAGCCGCACCGAATCTTTCGACTGGGACGGTACCTATTTTAAGCTGAAGCAGATTTTGGGCGATCCTCGCCCTTCAAAGCGCCCGCCGATCCTTAATGCCGCTGGTTCCGAGCGCGGTCGCGAATTCGCGATCCAGAATGCCGATTTTCTGTTTACGCCGGCGATCGATCTCGTTCGTTCGAAAGACGAGATAACCGCATTGAAGGTGCAGGCGACGCAAGCCGGGCGTGACGTCGATGTTCTCACCTTCTCGCATGTCGTTTGCCGTCCGACCGAGAAGCAGGCCTTGGACTTCCTCAACTATTCGGGCCGCGAGAACGCCGATTGGGAGGCGGTCGACAATCTGGTGCGGCTGCAGTTCGCCCATGCGCAGTCTTTCCCGCACGAACTGCTCGCGCTCATCCGTGATCGCATGGCCGCGGGGCACGGCGGTTTCCCCCTTGTCGGCACGCCAGAGCAGGTTGCGGACGGCTTTACGGCATTGCACGAGGCAGGCTTCCGCGGAACCACCTTGTCCTTTGTCGATTACGCCGAGGAGTTTCCCTATTTCCGCGACAACGTCCTGCCGATCCTGGAGGCGAGGGGCGTGCGTATCGCGCCTGCCGCGCAGCGGTCGGCGGCCTGAGGGGGTGAGATCATGACGATACCCGTTTTCGATCCTCAGCTTCCCGTGGGTGCCGCCGATTTTCGTGCCGCCATGCGGCTCATGGTGGGCAATGTCAGCGTCATTACGGCAGGCATCGGCGATGACCGGTCCGGACTGGTAGTGATTTCGGTCGTGTCGCTGTCGGCCGAGCCGCCCAAGGTGATCGCCTGCGTCAACCGCTCGTCGTCGACTTGGTCGGTCATAGAGCGGCATGGCCATTTCGCCGTCAATTCGCTGGGGCCGCAGCATCAGAAGGTCGCCGAGCGCTTTTCCGGCTTCGGTGGCATTAAGGGCAACGAGCGCTACGATGGCGCCGACTGGGTCACGCTCAAGACCGGCGCTTCGATCCTCTCGGATGCGGTTGCGGCCTTCGATTGCAGCCTCGATGAGATGATCGATCGCGGCTCGCATTCGATTATCATCGGCTCTGTCGAGGCGGTCCGGACGCAGGATGCCGACCAGGCCCTGCTCTATTGGCGCGGCGGATATCGTCCGCTGGCTGCGTAGTCGTCCAATCTAGGGTTGGGAAAGGCGGCCTCAGGCCGCCTTTTCCGCCAGCACCATGTAGTTGACGTCCATGTCGCGGGATTTCTGCCAGCGATCGGAGAGCGGGTTGTAGGTCACCCCGGTGCGGTCGATGGTGGCGAGGCCAGCACCGACGAGCGCCTTGTCGAGCTCTTCGGGGCGTACCAGCTTGCCGTACTGGTGGGTGCCGCGCGGCAGCCAGCGCAGCACATATTCGGCGCCCACGATGGCGAGGCCGAGTGCCTTGAAGGTGCGGTTGATGGTGGCGACGAACATGATGCCGCCGGGCTTGACCATCTCGCCGCATTTCTTGACGAACAACTCGACGTCGGCGACGTGCTCGACAACTTCCATGTTGAGGATGATGTCGAATTTTTCACCGGCATCGGCCAGGTCTTCGGCTGTCGTGGCGCGGTAATCCACGGTCACGCCGGCTTCCGCCGCATGGATTTTCGCCACTTCGATGTTGGTCGCGGACGCATCGGCACCGACGACTTCGGCACCCAGGCGCGACATCGGCTCGCACAACAGGCCGCCACCGCAGCCGATGTCGAGGATGCGCAGGCCTTCGAATGGCCGTGCGGCGTGGGTGTCGCGGCCAAAGCGTGTCGCGACCTGATCGCGGATATAGCCCAGGCGCACGGGATTGAATTTATGCAGCGGGCGGAACTTGCCGTTGGGGTTCCACCATTCGGCGGCGAGTGCCGAGAACCGCTCGACTTCTCCGGCATCGATGGTCGATGGGCGGGGATCTGGCATTGATGTGGTCTCCTTCGAGCGCAAGGAAGTCGGGTCTGGCGCATGGATTGTCAAGGCGACAATTTCCGCGCCTTGCGGAAGCTGACGGTTTTGGCTATGCAGGCCGCGCATTCGGCACCGAGCCAAACATCGGTGTTTTCACTCATTTTCCGGCCCCCTTGGGGCCGGCGCATATGGCAAGGGCATTTCGCTTCTATGGCGCGCATCGTGATGAAATTCGGCGGGACATCCGTCGCCGACATCGCCCGAATCCGCAACGTCGCGCGCCATGTCAAACGCGAGGTTGACGCGGGCCACCAGGTTGCCGTCGTTGTTTCGGCCATGTCCGGCAAGACCAACGAACTGGTCGCCTGGACCCGCGATGCCTCGCCGATGCATGATGCCCGCGAATATGACGCCGTTGTCGCCTCGGGCGAACAGGTGACCGCCGGTCTTTTGGCCCTTGCGCTGCAGAACATCGGCGTCAATGCGCGCTCCTGGCAGGGCTGGCAGATCCCGATCAAGACCGACAACGCCCATGGTGCGGCCCGCATCCTCGACATCGACGGCTCGTTCCTGATCAAGCGTTTCCAGGAAGGCCAGGTCGCTGTCGTTGCCGGCTTCCAGGGCATCGGCCCCGACAACCGCATCTCCACGCTCGGCCGCGGCGGTTCCGACACCTCGGCTGTCGCAATAGCTGCAGCRGTGAAGGCCGATCGCTGCGATATCTACACCGATGTCGACGGGGTCTATACTACCGACCCGCGCATCGAGCCCAAGGCGCGTCGCCTGTCGCGCATTTCGTTCGAGGAAATGCTCGAAATGGCTTCGCTCGGCGCTAAGGTGCTGCAGGTCCGCTCGGTCGAACTCGCCATGGTGCACAAGGTCCGCACCTTCGTGCGTTCGTCCTTCGAGGATCCCGATGCGCCCGGCATGGGGGATTTCCTCAACCCGCCTGGTACTCTCATTTGTGACGAGGATGAAATCGTGGAACAGCAGGTCGTCACCGGAATTGCCTACGCCAAGGACGAAGCCCAGGTCTCGCTGCGCCGTGTCGCCGACCGGCCGGGCGTAGCTGGCGGGATCTTCGGGCCGCTGGCCGAGGCCAACATCAATGTCGACATGATCGTCCAGAACATCTCCGAGGACGGCAAGTTCACCGACATGACCTTCACCGTGCCTTCGGGCGACGTGAACAAGGCACTCGCCGTGCTCGAAAAGATCCGCCCCGACATCGGCTACGACGCGGTCCAGCACGACGAGGGCATGTCCAAGGTGTCGGTCATCGGCATCGGCATGCGCAGCCATGCCGGCGTTGCCGCAACCGCCTTCCAGGCACTGGCGGCCAAGGGTATCAACATCCGCGCCATCACCACCTCCGAGATCAAGATTTCGATCCTGATCGACGGTCCCTACACGGAACTTGCTGTTCGCACTTTGCATTCCGTCTACGGTCTCGATAAGCAGTAGTATTAGGAGTCGAGCGTCACCGCGTTGCCGGCGTGCAGCATGTGCAGCGCCGGGTCCAAACCATTGGAGACGGTGAATGATACGTGACATGGCCGCTGGGCCGCGCGTACTTCTGAAACGGCTCCGCGAGTTGATGGCGGAGCCCCTCGAGCCACAGGAACGGCTCGATAGGATCGTGCGCGACATCGCCGCCAACATGGTGGCCGAAGTCTGCTCGCTTTATGTGCTGCGCRCCGACTCGGTGCTTGAGCTCTACGCCACCGTCGGTCTGAACCCGAACGCCGTTCACCTCGCGCAATTGCGTCTGGGCCAGGGCCTGGTCGGCACGATCGCGGCCAGTGCTCGTGCCCTCAACCTGTCCAATGCCCAGGAACAYCCTGCCTTCGCCTACCTGCCGGAGACAGGCGAGGAGATCTATCACTCCTTCCTTGGCGTGCCGGTGCTCAGGGCAGGGCGCACGCTCGGCGTTCTGGTCGTCCAGAACAAGACCATGCGCCACTACCGCGACGACGAGATCGAAGCGCTCGAAACGACTGCTATGGTCATCGCCGAGATGATCGCATCCGGCGACATCGGCCGCCTGAGCCGTCCCGGCCTTGAACTCGATATGTCGCGCCCGGCGAGCTTCACCGGCATTGCCTTCAACGAAGGTGTGGGCCTCGGCCATGTCGTGCTGCACGAGCCGCGCATCGTCGTCACCAATCTGTTCAACGAAGACAGCGATGAAGAACTGCGCCGGCTTGAGGATTCGCTCGGCTCGCTGCGCCTGTCGATCGACGACATGCTGGAACGCCGCGACGTCGCCTTCGAGGGCGAGCACCGCGAGGTTCTCGAAGCCTATCGCATGTTCGCCAACGACCGCGGCTGGGTGCGGCGGCTCGAAGAGGCGATCCGCAACGGCCTGACGGCTGAAGCTGCCGTCGAAAAAGTGCAAAGCGACATGCGTGCGCGCATGCTGCACATGACCRATCCTTATCTGCGCGAGCGGATGAGCGATTTCGACGATCTCGCCAACCGCCTTTTGCGCCAGCTCATGGGTCGCGGCCCCGAGACGATCGCTGAATCGCTGCCCAAGGACGCGATCATCGTTGCGCGCTCCATGGGGGCTGCCGAACTTCTCGACTACCCGCGCGACAGGCTGCGCGGCCTGGTGCTGGAGGACGGTGCGCCGACCAGCCACGTCGTCATCGTAGCGCGCGCCATGGGCATTCCCGTCGCCGGCCAGATGAAGGGCGCCGTTTCCATGGCGGAAAACGGCGATCCGATCATCGTCGATGGCGTCGAAGGTACGGTCCATCTGCGCCCGCAGGCCGATCTGGAAGCAGCATACGCCGAAAAGGTGCGTTTCCGCGCCCGCAGGCAGGAACTCTACCGCGAACTTCGCAAGAAGCCGTCCGAGACAAAGGATGGCGTCAAGGTCGACCTGCTGATGAATGCCGGCCTTGCCGTCGACCTGCCGCAGCTCGCCGAAGCGGGGGCCGCCGGCATTGGCCTGTTCCGCACCGAGTTGCAGTTCATGGTCGCCTCGACCTTCCCGCGCGCCGAAGCGCAGGAAAAGCTCTACCGCGACGTGCTCGACATCGCGCGCGGCCGTCCCGTCACTTTCCGCACCATCGACATCGGCGGCGACAAGGTACTGCCCTATTTCAAGGGCTCGGGGCAGGACGAGGAAAACCCGGCCCTTGGCTGGCGCGCCATCAGGCTCACGCTCGACCGTCCCGGACTGCTGCGCACGCAGGTCCGCGCGCTGCTCAAGGCGGCCGGTGGGCGCGAGCTCAAGGTCATGCTGCCGATGGTCACCGAGCTTGGCGAGATCGCGCAGGCACGCGAGATCATCGACCGCGAGGTCAGACACCTGTCGCGCTTTGCCCACCACCTGCCGACGAGCCTCAAGCTCGGCGCCATGATCGAGGTGCCGTCGCTGCTGTGGCAGCTCGATGAGCTCATGCAGGCGGTCGATTTCGTTTCGGTCGGCTCCAACGACCTGTTCCAGTTCGTCATGGCCGCCGACCGTGGCAACACGCAACTTGCCGATCGCTTCGACCCGCTGTCGGTGCCCTTCTTGAGGGTGCTCAAGCAGATCGCCGATGCCGGTTTGCGCAACCACACGCCCGTCACGCTGTGCGGCGAACTTGCCGGCAAGCCGATCTCGGCGATGGCGCTGCTTGGTCTCGGCTACCGTTCGATCTCCATGTCGCCGGCCTCCATCGGCCCGGTCAAGGCGATGCTGACCGAGCTTCCTCTCGGTGAGTTGAAATCCTTCTTCGACGATAACCTTTCCGGTCCTGCCGCCAGCCTGCCGATGCGCGCGCTGCTCCAGGCCTTTKCGGACGACCGTTCCATACCATTATGATCAGCCTGCCCCATGACCGAATGAACCAAGTCGTCAAGCACTTCGACATGCTCGAAGCGCAGATGGCTGCCGGACCAGCCCCCGATGTCTACGTCAAGCTGGCGTCGGAATATTCCGACATCCAGGAGCTTGTCGCCAAGATCCGCGAGCTGCGCGGGGCCGAGCAGGAGCTTGCCGATCTCGAGGCAATGCTGTCCGACAAGGGCACCGACGCCGAGATGCGCGCGCTTGCCGAAATGGACAAGCCCGAGGTCGAAGACCGCATCGAGAGCCTCCAGCAGGAAATCCAGATCCTGCTTTTGCCCAAGGACGCAGCCGACGAGCGCAACGCCATCCTCGAAATCCGCGCCGGCACCGGCGGCGACGAGGCAGCATTGTTTGCCGGCGACCTCTACCGCATGTACGAACGCTACGCGGCCTCGCGCGGCTGGCGCTTCGAAGTGGYGTCCGCCAGCGACGGCGACGCGGGCGGCTTCAAGGAAATCGTCGCCACCGTCTCGGGCAAGGGCGTGTTTGCCCATCTGAAGTTCGAGTCCGGCGTCCACCGCGTCCAGCGGGTTCCCGCGACCGAAGGCAGTGGCCGTATCCATACCTCCGCAGCGACGGTTGCCGTTTTGCCGGAAGCCGAGGAAGTCGATATCGACATCCGTCCCGAAGACATCCGCATCGACACGATGCGCGCCTCGGGTTCTGGCGGCCAGCACGTCAACACCACCGACTCGGCCGTGCGCATCACCCATCTGCCCACCGGCATCATGGTGGTGCAGGCTGAAAAATCGCAGCACCAGAACCGCGCGCGCGCCATGCAGATCCTGCGCGCGCGCCTCTATGATATGGAGCGCAGCCGCGC
>NZ_JBFUKO010000274.1:0-7211 GCF_056400805.1 Aminobacter sp. P4_H6_2 | reverse complement strand
CCAATCATCTCTTCGAAGATCTTGCCCAGCGGTTTGTCGCCATAGGGGCTCTGCTGTGGTGCCTGCTGACGTTGGGTGGGCTGCGGCTGCGCTTGTGCGCCGCCGAACATGTCCTTCAGCACCTTGCCGAACGGATTGTCGAACGGGTCGGGCGCTTGCGTCTGCTGCGGTGCTTGCTGAGGGGCTGTACCACCGCCCATCATGCCACCTCCGCCCATTCCACCAGATTGGCGCATCATTTGGTCGATGATGTCGCCGAGCGGATTGTTGCCGCCGCCAAAACCGCTGGCTGCCTGCATCTGCCCGGTCGACTGCTTGAACAGCCCGCCCATGATCATCGAGGCAATCACCGGCAGCATCTGCTTGAGCACGTCCTGGCCGATGCCGGTCGCCTGCGCTGCCTGGCCGGCAACCGCCCGCGACAGATCCTTCGAGCCGAACAGATGACCCAAAATGCCGTTGCCCTCATCGACCCCCTGGGGCGAGAAGGCGCGACTTGCATCGTCGAAATATTTGGCGTGCTGGCCGTTCGCCATGGCCTGCAGGAACGAGCCGACGCCGTAAGGATCGGAGGCGTTGCGTTTCAGGCCCTGGCTGAAAGCCGGCATCAGCGCTTCGACGGCCGATTGCGTCTGCTGCTGGCTCAGCCCGAACTGGCGCGCCAGCGCTTCCATGCCGTTGCCGTTCTGGGCATTGGCCAGCATCTCGAACAGTGGCAGCATTTTTTCCTCCTCGGGTCATTCACCGAGGAGGGAGCGTAGTGCCTTTTCGCAGGCGGTTGAAGGGGCTTTCGGAGCCCCTAGTATGCGTATTCGAGGAACGCTGGTTCGATCGAACCGCCCCAACGCGTGTTGTAGGCGTTGAGCATTTCCTCGGCACTCGTCGTGCCACGCGCAATCACCTCGTCGAGCGTGTTGAGGAAGCCAGCCTCATCAAACCCTTCGCGGTTCTTGCGGCCACGGTTGACCAACCCCTGGCGCGACAAGGCCAGCACTTCGCGGCCGATCTCGCGCAGCGTGGTATTGCGGAACGGTGCCGAAATGCCTTGCTCGGGCACGGCGTCGCGCATCGCAAGCACTTCCTGGTAGGTCCAGTCCTTGGTGAATGCTTCGGCCGCGTCGAGTGCTGCCGGATCGTAGAGCAGGCCGACCCAGAAGGCCGGCAGCGCGCAGATGCGCCGCCATGGGCCGCCGTCAGCACCGCGCATTTCGAGGAAACGCTTGAGCCGCACGTCGGGGAACAGCGTCGACAGGTGGTTGGCCCAGTCGCCCATCGTCGGCATGCCGTCGGTGATCTCGTTGCGCGCCGCGCCCGCCATGAACTGGCGGAAGGTCATATGCGTCATGTCGTGATAGCGGTCGTCGCGAATGACGAAATACATCGGCACGTCGAGCGCCCATTCCGCATAGTCGGCAAAGCCGAATTCCGGCGAGAAGCAGAATTCGAGCAGGCCCGAGCGCTGGTTGTCGGTGTCGCGCCAGATGTCGCCGCGCCAGCTCTGCATGCCGTTGGGGCGACCGTCGGTGAAGGGCGAATTGGCGAAGAGCGCTGTCGAAAGCGGCTGCAGCTTGAGCGACACCTGCATCTTACGGCGCATGTCGGCTTCGCTTTCGAAGTCGAGATTCACCTGGATGGTGCAGGTCCGGTACATCATGTCGAGGCCCTTGGTGCCGACCTTGGGCATGTAGGCGGTCATGATGTCGTAGCGCGATTTCGGCATGCGCGGCGTCTCGGCCAGCGTCCATTTCGGGCTGCCGCCAAGGCCGAGGAAGCGGATGCCGAGCGGTTCGGCGATCTCGCGCACTTGTGCCAGATGCGCGTTGCCCTCGCGGCAGGTCTGGTGGATGGATTCGACAGGCGCGCCGGAAAGCTCGAACTGCCCGCCCGGTTCCAGCGAAATCGCGCCCTGGCCGGTCGGCTCGACAAGGCCGATGATGCGCCCGGCGTCGATGATCGGGTCCCAGCCAAGCGTCTGCTGCATGCCCTCGAGCAGCGCGCGGATGCCGCGATCGCCGCCATAAGGAACTGGCGCGTTGYCGTCGACATAGAAGGGGAACTTCTCGTGCTCGGTGCCGATCCGCCATTTGTCGCGCGGTTTGTTGCCGGCGGCGAGATAGTCGACGAGTTCGTCCATCCCCTCGATCGGCCGGAAATCAGTGGTGTCGCGCGCCATGTATGCTTCTCCTGAAGGGCGGAAGGACCGCGGGCGCTTGATGTACGATTGAGCGCCTGCCGATCAAGCGAAAAATCCTGAGCCTTCGTCAACAGGAATTGATCGATTCCGCGGCCGATATTGAAATGTTGATGCTTGGAATTGTCCCGTTGCGGACTGCCCATTCCAATTTTTGGTCAATCTCCAGATAGGAATACGCCTTCGCCGGTCGTCCTACCAGTCGCCGATCACGGCTTGGATGACCGCCAGAGCCGCCACAGCTGCCGTATCGGCGCGCAGGATGCGGTGGCCAAGCGGGATCGCGGTGATGAAGGGCAATGCGCGGAGCATGCGCCGCTCTTCGTCGGAAAAACCGCCCTCGGGTCCGACCAGCAGGGCAAGCTTGCGTTCCTTGATGCCTTGCAGTGCCGCCATCGGGTTGTTGGTGGTGGCGTCCTCATCACAGAAGATCAGCCGCCGCTCCTTGTCCCAGTTGCTCAGCAGTCGCTCGAGTTTTTCGGCCTCGCGCACCTCTGGGATGGCGAGGATGCCGCACTGCTCGGCCGCCTCGACGGCATTGGCCCGCAGCCTCTCGATGCTGGGTTTTGCTAGCTGCGTGTGCTGTGTGATGACAGGCACGAGCGCGCCTGCGCCCATCTCGACAGCCTTTTGCACGAGATAGTCGAGCCGGYCCAGCTTCAGCGGTGCAAAGCAATAGACGAGATCGGGATGATCTGGCTGTGGGCGCTGTTGTTCGAGCACCTCCAGCCGCACCGCCTTCTTGGTCCTGGCCGCGATCCTGGCCGACCATTCGCCGTCGCGGCCATTGAACAGCAAAACCTCGGCACCTTCGCCGAGGCGAAGCACATTGCCGAGATAGTGGCTCTGCTGCGGGCTGGCATCGAAGCCGGCACCGTGGGCGAGGTCGTCCGGCACGAAAAGCCGCTGCATCTTGTAGTTTGCACGCATCGGCGAGAAATGCGGCAGGCGACGGCAGCGGTCAAGGCCCCAGATGGCGCCGGGCCGAAACCGGCATGTCGTTCAAGGTGTTGGGGCGCCGTGACTCTCTGACGATGACGATTCCACCCGGTTATTTCGCTACGGTTCTCCAGGCGCACAAAAAGGCGCGGGAGGTGAGCTGATCCGGCGACCTATGCTTGTGCTGCGCTTGGATGCCATTCCGGCTGATAGCCCTCGCGCAGAACCGCAAGCGTCGCTGCCGGCGTGACCAAGCACATCTCAGCTGTGCCGAATTCGCCAAACTCGTGGCTCGGGCCGTAGCCGGAGAACGACCAGCGCAGAGCTCGACCGTTGCGGATTGCATAGTCGGCTTCGCCGTCCGAGACCATCGCGCCGTCAGGCAGCAGCTTGAGTCCATGCTGGTCGACTTCGATCGCCTTGCCGCCCGAAGCCAGTCGCTCGGCATGCAGCCGCGCATCGATTTCGCCCACCTTCGGATCTTCGGCCGCAAAGGCGACTGCATAGGCTGCGCTGAAAGCCTTTGCCCGCTCGCGCCGACAGTAGAAACAGGGGCGGTGCCCGGCGGCGAGTGCTGTCACCTCGTCGAGAAAGAAAAGCTCGGTCCAGCCGGTCTTGCCGCCCGGGCGGTTGCGCCCCATCGGTATGCGCTTGGCGCCCTTGAATGCCAGCGCGCAGGTGATCCATGCTTTGGTTGCCCACCGCTTTTTCAGCAGCGTCTTCGTCTCAGGGTCGTGGATGATGCCGCGATTACCGGTGAACATGCCACGCGCCGGATCGGCATGGATCTCGCCGAAAGGGTCGACCCGGTTCTGCAGTGGCATAGCTGTTCCTTCTTGGCTGCGTCGCGCGGCGCATGATAGGGCTCGCCGCAACTTTGTCACGCTGCTGCGGAAGGGCCGAAATGCGCGTTCTGATCGTCCAGAATTTTGCCGATACCGGTCTCGGCCAGGTGGGCTCCGCCCTTGCTGAAGTGGAAGCGGTGATCGATCAGTGCAACGCCTATCTCGGCGATGCACTGCCCGTCGATGCGGATGGCCATGATGCAATGATCATGCTCGGTGGCGGCCAGAACGCCCGCGACGATGCGCACTCGCCCTATTTCCCCGCTTTGCTCGAACTTGCCCGCGACTTTGTCGAAAAGGACAAGGCGGTGCTCGGCATCTGCCTTGGCGGCCAATTGCTTGCTCGCGCCTTCGGCGGCCACAACCGCATCGGCGGGTCGACCGAATTCGGCTGGCATGGCATCACCTTGACTGATGAAGCCCAAGACGATCTCGTTTTCAGCGATCTCCCCCAGCGCTTCCCGATCTTCCAGTGGCACGACGACACCTTTACTCTGCCTGAGGACGCCGTGCGGCTTGCCGGAAGTTCGGTGACAGGCAACCAGGCGTTTCGTGTTGGCCGCGCCGGTTACGGCATCCAGTTCCATTTCGAGGCCGACCGGCCAATGGTGCGCCAGTGGAACGAGGCCTTTGCCGAGGTCATCGCCCAGCGCAACCCCGATTGGCCGACACGCCACGACAGCGAGGCCGCGCTTCACGGCCCTGAGGCCGATGCTGTCGGCATGGCGCTGGCACGCGCCTGGGTGGCAGCGATCTGACCACAAAACCAGCGGTTCCGTGACATTTTTGGCACGTCGAAAAAAATCCGCTGTGCATAGCCATTTGCCGGCTGGATTGTGCCTGAAAGCCTTTCTAAAGACAGCCCCGTGCCAGTTGGCGATGGTATCGCGAATGAACCGTCTCTGAGTGCCGCGCGACACAAGCCCGATACAGAACGAACTTAGAAGCACGGCCGTGATGCCGCGCGTCGATGGTTTCGCTTAAACTTTTCGGAAACTTATTCGTAACTCTGCTCATGCAGAATGCAGGAAGCTCAACCTGAGATGACTCCCTTGAAAGCAGCGCTCCTGTCCTTCGCCATGTTGTCGGCAATCGTGCTCGGCGGCTTTGGGATCTATGCCGCGGATGCCGCGGCCGACCATCATGTGGTCGACGGCTACGGCGTCACCGCCGCCCGCTAAAATCGGGTACTTCCACCGCGATCAGCCGTTTTTCCGCGCCGTCGATGACGAGCGCGGTCAATGCGCCTGAATAATAGACGCCGGTGTCGACATTGACGCGGTTGGCCATCACCTCTGGCTCGGCTTGGGGCGTGTGGCCGTGCACGACCACTTTCGGATGCAACCCCGGATAGTTCAGGAACTCGTTGCGGATCCAGATGAGATCCTGCGGGTCCTGCCGGTCGAGCGGTATGCCTGGCCTGATGCCGGCATGGCAAAAAAAGAAATCACCGAAGGACGCCGAACGAGGCAGCGAGCGCAGGAAGCTCTGATGACTGTCTGGGACGGCACGCGCCAGTTCGCTGTGGCTGGTGCGCAGGCCCGCGGAATCACCCGTTCTCAACACCACGCCATACGATCCCGCAGTCTCCACCCCGCCATGCCTTGCAAACAGGCTCTCGGGATCGGGCTCGGCGAGAAAATCCAGAAAAGCAACGTCATGATTGCCTGTTAAAACAACGCTGCGGCTGTCGCGGGCCGTCGCCGCCATCAGATATTCGATCACGCCCCTGGAGTCGGGCCCCCGGTCGACGAGATCGCCGAGATGGATGATGCGCCAGTCCGCAGGATTGTCGCGGCCGATCTCCTCAGCGATCCGCGCGTGCATTTCGGTCAGAAGCTCGAGGTGGCCATGCACGTCGCCGATGGCATAGATGCGGATGCCTTCCGGGCCCTTGGCGTCGAGGAAATGCACGCCGGTCATGGCTTGCTGTCCGTACGCTGTCGCAGCCTCAGGCGCGAGATGCGCTGCCAGTCGCCGCTTCGCTCAGCCTCGGTCATGGCGCGTTCGAGATAGGTGATGTGATCCATCGCCGCCTTGCGCGCACCATCCGGGTCGCCTGACACCACCGCGCGATGGATGGCCTTGTGCTGCTCGAGCAGCGCCTCGCGGGCAGCGGGCAGGGCAAACACCACCAGCCGGTTCTGGAAGACACCGTCGGACAACAGCCTGTAGCACGAGCGCAGCGTGTGCAGCAGGATGATGTTGTGGGCGCATTCGCCGACGGCATGGTGGAATTCGACGTCGATTTCCGCTTCCTCGGTGAAATCGGCGCGCGCATGCGCCGCTTCCATCCGCGTCATGATGCCGTCGAGCAGTGCGAGGTCCTCGGCGGTTGCGCGCCGCGCGGCATACTCAGCCGCCAGCCCTTCGATTTCGCGGCGATATTCGAGATAGTCGGCCGCCGCCTTGCGGTGGTTGACGATCAGCTCCATCACCGGCTTGGTGAACACCTGGCCAATGACGTCGGCGACATGGGTGCCGCCGCCATGGCGCGTCACCATCAGCCCACGCCCTTCAAGCACCTTCAGTGCTTCGCGCAGGATTGGCCGCGACACGTCGAACTGCTTGGCCATCTCGCGTTCGCCGGGCAGYCGGTCGCCGGCGCGCAGCACGCCTTCGAGGATCAGGCTCTCGATCTGCTGCACGACTTCGTCGGCCGTCCGCGAATGTTCGATCCTGGAAAAGATGTCGCTCAAATTCGTGTCCGAAGCCTTTGTTGTGATCCTCAGGATAGGAGTCTGCCGAGCAACTGGTCAAATTATTTATCCAATCCGGCTCAATTGAGTCGCATGGCTGGCGTGCGCGCTCATCAGTTGGCGCTAAAGTTGGTGTTTGCCTGTTGCGCTGAATATACCTAGAGCCAAAAAATTCCGGGCACAGATGGAGCCATTGGTGACAGTCGACCCGTCCTCTCTCGAATTCCTCCCCCGCGCTACCGGCAGCGTCATGGGTTTCCCAGCGCATGAGGGCCGTCCCGGCGCCCTGGGCGAGGTGCATTCGCGCCCGCATCCGCTGGTCGAAAACCCGCGCGTCCTGATCCAGCTCTCTTTCATGACCGAAGGTGGCTCCAGCGTCGATCACGCGGTGCTCTCCGAATTGTCTCGCCGGCTCGGCATCGCATCGCCCGACCGACATGCCCGCCATCACGCCATGAAATGGGGGCAAGGCTCGCTGCGCTGGGAGCGGCACACCGAATTCTCGACCTATCTCTGGGAAGGACCGCTCGCCGATAG
>NZ_JBFUKO010000273.1:0-7222 GCF_056400805.1 Aminobacter sp. P4_H6_2 | reverse complement strand
ACCGTCGGCTCATTGACGTCGATCTTCTGGAAACGACGCACAAGCGCCCTGTCCTTTTCGAAGAACTGACGGAACTCCTTGTAGGTGGTTGAGCCGATGCAACGGATGGCACCCGACGACAGTGCAGGTTTGAGCAGGTTGGACGCGTCCATCGCACCGCCCGAAGTTGCGCCAGCCCCGATCACGGTATGGATTTCGTCGATGAACAGCACCGCGCCAGGATACTCCTCGAGCTCCTTGACGACCTGCTTCAGCCGCTCCTCGAAGTCGCCACGGTAACGCGTGCCGGCCAGCAGCGTGCCCATGTCGAGCGCGAAGATGGTGGCATCGAGAAGCACCTCGGGCACATCGCCTTCGACAATGCGCTTGGCGAGGCCCTCGGCAATCGCCGTCTTGCCCACGCCGGGATCGCCGACATAGAGCGGATTGTTCTTGGAACGGCGGCACAGCACCTGGATGGTGCGGTTGATCTCGGGCTCGCGGCCGATCAGTGGATCGATCTTGCCGGCGCGGGCCTTGACGTTGAGGTTGACGCAGTAGGCCGTGAGCGCGTCCTGCTGCTTCTTGTTCTTGCCGCTGTCTTCGCTCGCTTCGCCGTTCGGGCCGTGCTGCTCCTCGTCCGCACCGCGGGGGGCGCGGCTTTCGGTGGCGCCGGGACGCTTGGCGATGCCATGGGAAATGTAGTTGACCGCGTCGTAGCGGGTCATCTGCTGTTCCTGCAGGAAATAAGCGGCATGGCTCTCGCGCTCGGCGAAGATGGCGACGAGCACATTGGCGCCGGACACTTCCTCGCGTCCGGATGACTGCACATGGATCACGGCGCGCTGGATAACGCGCTGGAAACCTGCCGTTGGCTTGGAATCCTCGTCGTAGCCGGTGACGAGGTTATCAAGCTCGGTATCGATATAGGTGAGCACGGTCTGCTTCAGGTCGTCGAGATCGACGTTGCAGGCGCGCATGACGGCCGCTGCCTCATTGTCGTCGATGAGGGCGAGCAGCAGGTGTTCGAGMGTTGCATATTCGTGGTGACGCTCATTGGCGAGCGTCAGCGCCTGATGCAGCGCCTTTTCGAGGCCTTGGGAGAAAGCCGGCATTCAATACCTCACTTCTTCTCCATCACGCATTGCAGCGGATGCTGGTTCTGTCTGGCAAAATCCATGACCTGAGACACTTTAGTCTCGGCCACTTCGAAGGTGTAGATCCCGCATTCGCCGACGCCATGATTATGGACATGCAGCATGATGCGGGTAGCGGCCTCCCTGTCCTTCTGGAAGAAGCGTTCGAGCACATGCACGACGAATTCCATCGGGGTGTAGTCGTCATTGAGGATGAGCACCCGGTAGAGGCTCGGCCGCTTGGTTTTTGTCTTTGTACGGGTGATGACGGCGGTGCCACGGCCTGGACCGTTGCCTCCCTCGTCACCGTTCTGCATCCGCGCCACATCAAGTCTCGTGGCATCCAAGCCGGTCGTCAATCTGGTCCTGCCCTTCATCGTTTCCGACACACTTCGTCATGTAGGTGTCATCAGACGGATTTTAAGCCCTTCTGACGTGCTGACAATACGGTGAGCAGGTTAGCAGGGCCTGATTTGCCATAAACGTGAAGCGCTTATGCAAAGAAAAACAAAAAACCCGGCTGCGCTGGCGCAACCGGGTCATGTCTGGCGGGTCTTATCTGGTGGGGCTTTCGACCCAGCCCCGCGAAATCGGGGACCAGCCGGTCACTTCGCCTTGGCGACGAGCGACTCAAAAGGCTTGTAGGCGTCCTTGGCCAATTCCGCGTAAAGCTCGCCAAGCTTGGTCGCTTCGGCGACAAAACCTTCATAGGCCTGCTTGGCGTAATCGGTCTGAATTTCGACGGCCTTTTCGAGCGACTTGACGCCGAGCAACTTCTCGAAGGTGGCAGCACCGGTCTCGAAGGTCTTCTTGGTGTAGTCGGTCGTCTCGGTGGCGATCGCCTGGGCACCCTTGGAGAGCGATGCGTAGCTCTTCAGGCCGTTGTCGACGAATTCCTTGCCGTATTTGCTGAAATCTTCATAGGTCTGGGTCATCGCTACTTCCTTTTTGGGTTGGGAGCGCTGCGCTATGCGATTGTGCGATGCAGCCTAGATATTGTGCAGCGCACAAGATGTCAACTGACCCAGCGTCATTCCGCGAGCCTGAGGCATCCGCCCTGACTTCGATAAAGTTAGACTAAAGCCCGAGCAAAAGTGTGAACGAGCCGGTTACCATAAACTTATTGGTAACGCTGTGACCCTACTGTGCAACGACACGGGGCAGGAACCTTTGCCGCCCTCATCAACAATAATTCAAGGGTGTAACAGTGCGTCAAGCGTTGCCGGGCAAAGTCCTCAAGTCGGCTATATCCATCAAATCTTTCATGGTTTTCACTCTCGCCGCAGCCATCGGCCTGGCGTCCGCAGCCCCCACTTCGGCGGCAAAAGACAGCAGATACGCAGCCATCGTCATCGATGCGAACACCGGCGAGACCTTGCACTCGTCGAATGCGGATTCTCGCCGCTATCCGGCGTCTCTGACCAAGATGATGACCCTCTATTTGACCTTCGAGGCGCTGGCCAAGGGCCGGATCCAGAAGGACTCCAAGGTCGTCTTCTCCAAGAACGCCGCAGCAGAACCGCCGACCAAGATTGGCGTGAAGGCCGGTGGTTCGATCACCGTTGAAGCCGCGATTCTGTCGCTGATCACGCGTTCGGCCAATGATTCCGCGACCGCGCTCGGCGAAATGATCGGCGGCTCGGAAGCGGACTTCGCCCGCATGATGACGTCCAAGGCGCGCAGCCTCGGCATGAACGGAACTGTCTTTCGCAACGCCAAYGGCCTGCCCAACACAGCCCAGTTCACCACCGCGCGCGACATGGCCAAGCTCGGCATCGCGCTGCGCGAACATTTCCCGCAATATTACGGATACTTCTCGACCCGCAGCTTTGCCTTTGGTCGCCAGCGGATCGCCAACCACAACCGCCTGCTCGGCCGCATCAAAGGCGTCGACGGCATCAAGACCGGCTACACCCGCGCTTCGGGCTTCAACCTCGTTTCCTCGGTACAGGACGGCAATCGCCGGCTCGTCGCCGTGGTCCTCGGTGGCACCAGCGGCCCGAGCCGCGACAACCAGATGGCCCAGCTGCTCAACACCTACATTCCGCAGGCTTCCAAGCGCGGCGGCGGTGGCGACCTGATCGCCAAGATCGAGACCCCGGCGTTGATGGCAAAGCTGCCCAAGAGCAATGCTCCGACGCCTGACAACCGCCCGGTGGCGAAAGCAATCGAAGTCGCCGATGCTTCGGATGACGAAGTCGTGACGACTGACGCGGAAGTCGTGGCAGCAGTCCCCGCGCCGAAGCCGGTCATTGGGCTTGCAACGCAGCCGAAGATTGCCATGGCCTCGACCGAGCGTTTTGGCGGCAAGATCCCCTTCCAGATCCGCAAGGCAAACGATCGCGCCCCGGTTGAAGCTGCAGCAACCGAACAGGCCTATGCTGCCCCGGCTCCCGCTCCCGCTGTCGCTGCACTCGACCAGATGAAGACTGCGTCGCTGCCCTCGGGCTGGGCCATCCAAGTCGCTTCTTCGCCGAGCGAAGGCGAAGCCCGTGCGCTGCTGGACAAGACCGCCAAGCAGGTGCCGACGGTTCTCGCCGATGCTTCCGGCTTCACGGTGCCCTTCGAAAAGGGCGGCGTCACCTATTTCCGCGCCCGCTTTGCCGGCTTTGATTCCAAGGATTCCGCCTGGAATGCCTGCAACGCGCTCAAGAAGAAGAAGATCGCCTGCTACGCCATCGCGCAGTAGGCACCTGCCACCTCCTGGAAAAGTTCTGTGTCGAAGGAGAGTTTAATGATGATCGGAGAGAAGGACGTCCTTGGCTTCGTTGATCCTCGCCGCGAGGAAAGACGAGCCTCCGAGGTCGGGATGCAGGCGCTGAATCAGTCGTCTATGCGCCTTGCGGACGTCCGCCGCGGCGGCCCCCGCTTCAAGACCAAGGACCTTGTAGGCCTCCTCCTTAGTCATGGCGCCAGAACCTGGCGCAACACGCTGCCCGTCGTTACGGTCAGGCTGCGCGTCTTCTCGCCAGACGGGAAAACGGCCGTCAAGATAGGTCTCAAGTAGCTGACGGCTTTCCGGGTCACTGGAAAGCTCCTGATAAAGCGCTTTCAGCTCGGTAAGCCCGAGCGAGGCCAGCGACTTGCCTTCCTGGCGGCCAGCCAGGACAAATCCCTGCAAGCCGCCACTGTCGTGATCCAGTTCCATTTCAAGAGCTGCGGTGCGAACAGTCGACCGCCTTCCTGGCGTCTTGCTGGCAGAACCGCCCCTTTTGCTTGCGGCATACCAGGCCAAAGCAGCCGAGATCAGGCCACCACCGACAGCCGCGCGGCCCAACAGCAGCAGTATCAGGCCGACAAGCCCTAGCGTCAGGGGACCCGCAACCTTCAGGGCATTGGCAAGCTGGGTGGCGTCGGCCCGCAGGAAAGCGGTAACAGCCAACGCGGAAAAAAGCAGGGCCGCTGCAATGGCGGCAAAAACTGTCATGGCGCCTTGCCACTCCTCAGATGCTCGATCATCAAAATATCTTCCGGACGGCCCCTCGCCTCCAGCGCCTTGATGCCGCCGGTGGCGAATACGGCAACCGCCGAAAGGAGCTTGGACAAGTTCGAAGCTGCCTTGCGGTCAAAGCGGAACCAGGCACCCTTGGACAGGCGCGCGATCTCCTTGAAGGCGCGCTCGGCCCCGACGTCGTGGCCCTCCTGGAAAATGAAGGCCGGAACACCGAGCAAGCCGAGCCTGCCAGCCTTCTCGGCGAGCTCGTCGATGTTTTCTTCCATGGCGTCGCCAATGTAGACCAGCGCGTCGACCTTGGCGTTCGCTGTTTCCTTGAGCGTGTGCGCCAGCACCTTGCCTACCTGCGTCAGGCCGCTGCGGCACTGGATCGATGTCATCAAATGCTTGAGGGAAGCTGTCTCGGCGACGAATTTCGACGCGCGGCATTCGCCGAGCCCGCGGAAATAGACAAGCTGCACATTCAGCCTTCCTGTCTTGCCAACGGCGTCGAACATCTGGCCCTGTACCTCGCAGGCGAGATCCCAGGTCGGCTGGCGACTCATGGTGGCATCAAGCGCCAGAACCAGTCGGCCATTGGCCTTGCCGGTGGCAAGCGCCCGGGCCTGGCGCACGAAAGCATCTATGGCAGCAGAGTCCGAACGGCGTTCGGCCGGCGGACGATTTGCTGAAGTAACCGGGGTTTTGTTTTCGTCGCTCATCGACAATCAAGATGTGGCGGCGCGCGTCCGCTTGCAAGCCCGACATTGCGTGCTGCCGCCACTGCTTTAGAGCAGTCCGAGCTCGGCCAATTCCAGGCGCAGTTTCGGCGGCATTTCGGCGAGTGCTGCGTTGCCTTGGGCGAGATCTGCCGGGGCGTCGGCGATCTTGAGGTAACGCCAGCCCTGGAAGGCCCGGCGCGGCTGCCAGTCGGTGCGCACAACAGCGGGATCCAAGATGAGATGGCAGCGCGAAATGCCCTCCCCATCGACGAACGGGCGGATTTCGAGCAGGCGCTGGCGGCATTGAACATTGCCTTTGATCACCCAGTAGAGCGAGCCTCCGCTGGTCAGCTCGGCACCACGGGTCGGAACCATGCGGGTGGTATGGAACTGTTCGACAGGATCGCCGGCGCGGCGACGCTCGTCGAGCCGGAAGGCGATCCATTCCTCGAGATCCTCGACGCTGTCGCAACCGACGCAGAGCTTGATCATGTTCAGTGACATGGCCTGAAAACTAGCGCCTCCAGCCGGCGCGTTCAACGCCGGCAGCGGTTTTGCACAGGCGAGCCTGTTGGGCCAGGCTCAGCACTCGACGACGTTGACCGCGAGGCCACCAAGGCTGGTTTCCTTGTACTTCTCGCTCATGTCCATGCCGGTCTGGCGCATGGTCTCAATTGCCGCGTCGAGCGGCACGAAGTGCTTGCCGTCGCCCTTGATGGCAAGTGAAGCAGCAGTGACCGCTTTGACCGCGCCGAGCGCGTTGCGCTCGATGCACGGCACCTGGACGAGGCCACCAACGGGGTCGCAGGTCATACCGAGATGGTGTTCCAGAGCAATCTCCGCGGCATTCTCCACCTGCTCGGGCGTTCCGCCCATGACCGCACACAGGCCTGCAGCTGCCATGGCCGACGCCGATCCGACCTCGCCCTGGCAGCCGACTTCGGCACCCGAAATCGACGCATTGGTCTTGATGATGCCACCGACGGCGGCGGCGGTCAGCAGGAAGTCGCGGATGCTGTCCTTGTCGGCCTCGACATGGAAATGCAGCCAGTAGCGCAGCACGGCGGGCAGCGTGCCGGCAGCGCCATTGGTTGGTGCTGTGACGACACGTCCACCGGCCGCGTTCTCCTCGTTGACGGCCATGGCATAGATCGACAGCCAGTCATTGGCGAGCAGCGGGTTGGGCCGGTTCTGGCTCCACTGCTCCTGCAACTTGTCGTGCAGTTGCCGCGCCCGGCGACGGACCTTGAGGCCACCCGGCATGATGCCCTCTTGAGACAGGCCGCGATCGATGCAGCGGCTCATCGCGTCCCAGACCGCGTCGAGACCGGCATCGAGCTCGGTGCGCGGCATATGGGTTTCTTCGTTGGCCCGCTTCATCTCGGCGATGGACAGTCCCCCGCGCGAAGCCATGGCGAGCATCTCGACGGCATTGGCGAAGGGGTATGRCACGCGCTTGCCCGCAGCGGGTGCCACAGTCTTGGCCTTCATGCGCTGCAGCTCTTCTTCGGAAACGACGAAGCCGCCGCCGATCGAATAGTAGATGCGCTTGAGCAGTAGCCGGTCGCCTGCGTCATAGGCATAAAAAGCCATGCCATTGGCGTGGCCGAGCAGCGGCGTCTTCTTGTCGAGCACAAGGTCTATGGCAGGATCGAAGCGGTAGGACGGATGACCGGGCGGCGCGACGCGCTTGTCGCGGGAGATTTGTTCGACCAGCGCATCGGTCTGATCGGGGTCGACGGTGACAGGCGTCAGCCCATAAAAGCCGAGCATGACGGCACGGTCGGTGCCATGGCCGACACCGGTATAGGCGAGCGAGCCATGCAGGCTTGCACCTACCCGGTCGACCTTGGCACCAGCAGGACGCGGCCAGTCGCCGCTCAAAATCTCGTCAAGAAAACGCGCGGCCGCCGTCATCGGCCCCATCGTGTGCGAACTCGACGGACCAATGC
>NZ_JBFUKO010000272.1:0-7222 GCF_056400805.1 Aminobacter sp. P4_H6_2 | reverse complement strand
CGTCCGACAGACGCCCACAGGCGCGGCCGTTCAAGAAAACATCGCCGGCGTCAGGGCGCTCGAGCAGGCCAGCCGTATGCAGCAGCGTCGACTTGCCAGCGCCGGATGGCGCCACGAGCGCCACCATCTCACCAGGCTTCAGCGAAAAATTGGCGTTGTTGAGGATCGTCAGCTTGCGCGAGCCCTGCTCATAATGGCGCTCGACGCCCTTGAGCTCGATAACATGCTCGATGCCCATTATTCGTACCTCAGTGCGTCGACCGGATCGAGCGTAGCCGCCCGCCATGCTGGAAACAGTGTCGCGAGGAACGACAGTACAAGGGCCATCAGCACCACCGAGACGGTTTCGCTGACATTCATCTTGGCCGGCAACTGGGACAAGAAATAGAGCTCCGGATTGAACAGGACGGTGCCGGACAGCCAGGAGAAGAACTGCCTGATGCGCTCGACATTAAGGCAGATCACGACACCTAGCAGCACACCCGCGATGGTGCCGGTCATGCCGATGGCAGCCCCGGTCATCAGGAAGATGCGCATCACCGCGCCACGCGTCGCGCCCATCGTACGCAAGATGGCGATATCGTGGCTCTTGTCCTTCACCAGCATGATCAGGCCCGAAATGATGTTGAGGGCCGCGACCAGCACGATCAGCGTCAGGATCATGAACATGACATTGCGCTCGACCTGCAGAGCCGAGAAGAAAGTCTGGTTGCGTTGTCGCCAGTCGGTCAGGAAGATCGGCCGTTGTGCGGCCTCCTCGACCTTGGTCTTCAGCGCGTCGACATCGTCGGGATTGTCGACATAGATCTCGATCGACCCGACCTTGCCTTCGGAATTGAAATAGAGCTGCGCCTCGTTGAGCGGCATGAACAGGATCGACGTATCGTATTCGGACATGCCAACTTCGAAGATGCCAACGATCGGATAGGCTTTGACGCGCGGTGTCGTGCCCATCGGCGTCACGTCGCCGTCGGGCGAGACAAGCCGGATGGAATCGCCCAGCACCAGGCCCATATTCTCGGCCATGCGCTTGCCGATGACCACGCCCTCGCCATTGTCGAAACCGACGATCGAGCCTTGCTTAATGTTGTTGGCGACCAGCGTCACCTTGCCGAGGTCACTGCCTCTGATACCACGCACCAGCGCGCCGGCACCCGCACCGACATTGCCTTGGGCAAGTACCTGGCCTTCGACCAGGGGGATCGCGTATTTGACGCCGGAAACACCATTGATACGGTCGGCAACCGCCGCGTAATCCTCAAGCGGCGTGTCGATCGGCGTCACGATCAGATGGCCGTTGACGCCGAGAATGCGGGTCAGTAGCTCGGCGCGAAACCCATTCATTACCGCCATCACCACGATCAGCGTGGCAACACCCAGCATGATGCCGAGGAAGGAAATCGAAGCGATGACGGAAATCACCGTCTCCTTGCGCTTCGAACGCAGGTAGCGCCACGCCACCATGCGCTCGAACACCGAGAAAGGCCCTGCGCCCGCCGGTTTCGCCGCCACCACTTGGTTCATGCCTTGACGCCCAGTTTGGCCAGTGCCTGCGCCACCGGCATCGTCTCGCGTTCGCCGGTCTTGCGATTCTTAAGCTCGACCTCGCCGGCTGCCGCGCCACGCGGGCCAACGATCACCTGCCATGGCAGGCCGATCAGATCGGCGGTGGCAAATTTGCCGCCGGCGCGCTGGTCGGTGTCGTCATAGAGCACGTCCTTGCCCGCCGCTCCGAACGCCTTGTAGAGCTCGTCGCAGATGCGGTCGCATTCGCTGTCGCCGACCTTCATGTTGATCAGGCCGATGTCGAAGGGTGCCACCGCCTCAGGCCAGATGATGCCGTTTTCGTCATGGCTTGCCTCGATGATCGCAGCGATCAGGCGGCTCGGCCCGATGCCGTAAGAGCCCATCGAAACGAAATGCTCCTTGCCGTCGGGACCCATGACCTTGGCGCCCATCGGCTTGGAATATTTCTCGCCGAAGTGGAAGATATGGCCAACCTCGATGCCACGCGCCGAAACCTTGTCGGCTTCGGGCACTGCGGCCCAAGCGGCTTCGTCGTGCATTTCTTCGGTCGCTGCGTAAGGCGTCGTCCATTGCTTGACGATGCCGTCGATCTCGCCGTCATTGGCGAAGTCAGTCGCAGCGCCAGGCACCGGCAGGCCAAGATAGTYGCGGTGGCAGAACACCTGGCTTTCGCCGGTTTCGGCTAGGATGATGAATTCGTGGCTGAGATCGCCGCCGATCGGGCCGGTGTCGGCGCGCATCGGGATCGCCTGCAGGCCCATCCGCGTGAAGGTGCGGAGATAAGAGACGAACATCCTGTTGTAGGCGGCCTTGGCGCCGTCGAAGTCGAGGTCGAAGGAATAGGCATCCTTCATCAGGAATTCGCGGGAGCGCATGACGCCGAAGCGCGGACGGACCTCGTCGCGGAATTTCCATTGGATGTGGTAGAGGTTGAGCGGCAGATCCTTGTACGACTTGACGTAGGACCGGAAGATTTCCGTGACCATTTCTTCGTTGGTCGGGCCAAACAGCATGTCGCGCTCGTGGCGATCCTTGATGCGCAGCATCTCCTTGCCGTAGTCGTCGTAGCGACCGCTTTCGCGCCACAGGTCTGCCGATTGGATGGTCGGCATCAGGATTTCGAGCGCACCGGCCCGGTCCTGCTCTTCGCGCACGATCCGGCAGATCTTGTCGAGCACCCGCTTGCCCAGCGGCAGCCACGAGAAACTGCCGGCGCCCTGCTGTCGGATCATGCCGGCACGCAGCATCAGCCGGTGGGAAATGATGTCCGCCTCGCGGGGATTTTCTTTCAGAATGGGCAGGAAATAGCGCGACAGACGCATCGAATGTTCCATGAAAACGATGATGCCGGAATCGGCACGAGAAAGAGGCTTGCTTGAACGCGCTTCATAGCCATTTCAAGGCCGAATGGAAACCCGCGCAGTCCGTTTCGACGCAGCGTCACAATACCCTGACTGGTTGATGGGCAGCATATGCACGTCAATTGTGCATTGCAGCACAGGAATGCCCGCTCGGAAGCAAAATTCCGCGTGACATTCCATTTCCGGTTAGTCTAATGTGCCTTGATAACCGAGAGGGCGGAGAATAAATCCGCTCTCCTACGCGGTCAAAGTCTTGGGAGGATGCGATCTAGGCGCGATAACTCGCTGCCGCCGGTTACCGGAAAGCAGGTCGGACGCGTTTAATTGCAAGGCCTTGTGCCTTGCATTTTTTTTGGCCGAACAACAGCTTGCCGCACGCCCCTAAGAAACGACCTTAGCCGCGTTCCCTAAGCTCTGGAATGCGTCATTTGATCTCGGGGATGAACTGCGGAAAATCGTCGAAACTGTAGCCCAACCCTTTGGTGACGGCATAAAACGCGCCAATCAAGAGAGCTGTTACCAGGGTCGTCCACAGCATGGCGCGTAGCATATGCGGCCCACGCGGCGCGCTCGCCTCGGTCCCTGGCGCCACATCATGAGCTTCGTCCTGAGTCTTGACGCCGAAGGGCAGGATGGCGAACAAAGTTAGCCACCAGAAGACGAAATACATCGCGGCGAGTGAAATCCAGGTCATGCCTGCTCCAATTCGACCAGTGTTCCCTGGAAATCCTTGGGGTGAAGAAACAACACGGGCTTGCCATGTGCCCCGATCTTCGGGTTGCCGTCGCCGAGCACGCGCGCGCCCGACGCCTTGAGGTGGTCACGCGCCGCCAGGATGTCGTCGACCTCGTAGCAGACATGATGCATGCCGCCCGACGGGCTCTTTGCCAGGAACGCCGCAATCGGCGAACCCTCACCGAGTGGCTCGAGCAGTTCGATCTTGGTGTTGCCGACATCGATGAAGACGACAGTCACGCCGTGTTCGGGCAGTGCCTGCGGCTCGGTCACCTCAGCGCCGAGCGTGTCGCGATAGACAGCGCTCGCCGCCGCCAGGTCCGGCACGGCAATGGCGACGTGATTGAGACGTCCGAGCATATCAGGTCCTGCCCTCAGCGGGTGACGAACACCGTCACCAGCGGTTTCTTACCCCAGGCTTCGTTGGCCGCGCCGCGCACTGCGCGACGCACGGCCTCCTGAACCAAGTCGAGGTCTTTTCGGCGGGCACGGGGTATGGAGTCCACGGCGCCTATTGCCGCATCGAGCATCAATTCCTCGAGCGCCTCGCCGCCAGCATCTGCTTCGGCGACACCGATCGCCACCAGATCCGGATCGCCTGACAGTTCGTACTTATCGTCGAGCACGACATTGACGGCAACATGGCCGGCAAAAGACAGCTTGCGCCGGTGGCGGATGCCCATCGCCTCGTCGGAGCCGATCAGCTTGCCGTCCTTGTAGACGCGGCCGAAGGGCACCTGGTCGATGATCTCGGCGGCACCCGGCCAGAGCCTGAGCATGTCACCGTCGCGAATCTGCGCCACTTCGGGAATGCCCGACATCGACATCAAGGAACCCTGGCCGACAAGATGGGCAGCTTCGCCATGCACCGGCACGCCGATGCGCGGACGAACCCATTCATACATGCGCTTGAGTTCGCTGCGSCGYGGGTGTCCAGAGACRTGSACCARCGCATCGCCRTCCTCGATGATCTTGATGCCSWGGTCGATSAGSYGGTTCTTGATCTCGAGGATCGCCTTCTCATTGCCCGGAATCGTTCGCGAGGAAAACACGACAGTGTCGCCAGGCGACAGTGCCACCGACTTCATCTCGTCGCGCGCCAGCTTGGCCAGTGCCGCACGCGGCTCGCCCTGGCTGCCGGTGCAGATCACGACAAGGTTTTCGCGCGGGATGTAGCCATAGTCATCTTCGGAGACGAATTCCGGAAGCCCGTCCATGTAGCCAAGCTCGGTCGACACATCGATGACGCGCTTGAGCGAACGGCCCATGACCAGAACCTGACGGCCAGCGTCGCGCGCGGCTTCCGCGATCGAACGGATACGGCCGACATTGGACGAGAAGGTGGTAACGGCAACGCGGCCCTTGGCTTCTTCGATGACCTTGCGCAGGCCCTGGCCGACCTGCTGCTCGGATGGCGAGTCGCCCTCGCGCAGCGCGTTGGTGGAATCGCAGATCAGTGCGAGCACGCCCTTGTCGCCATAGGCGCGGAAGCGTGCCTCATCGATCATGGGCCCGATCTCCGGGGCAGGGTCGATCTTCCAGTCGCCGGTGTGGATCACGGTGCCGGCAGGGGTGGTGATCGCGAGCGAAACCGGCTCGGGGATCGAGTGGCTGACCGCGATCGCCTCGATCTCGAAAGGCCCGACGGTGAATTTTTCGCCGGCACGATAGATGGTCACCGGAATTTTCGGCGCGCCCTGTTCCGACTGCCGCTTGGCTTCAAGCAGCCCAGCCGCGAAAGGCGTCATCCAGACAGGTGCCTTCAGCTTCGGCCATGTGTCGTGCAGCGCACCGTAGTGATCCTCGTGCGCATGCGTGATGATGATGCCGCGGAGGTTCTTCAGCTCTTCCTCGATGAAGCGGGTATCGGGCAGCACAAGGTCGACGCCCGGCAGCGYCGCATCGGGGAAAGTCACGCCAACGTCGATGATGATCCACTCGCGCGCATTCGCCGGCCCGAAGCCGTAGAGAGCGAAGTTCATGCCGATCTCGCCGACGCCGCCTAGCGGCACGAATACGAGCTCAGCGTTTTCCGCTTTCGCCATCCTAGAAATCCTTTCAGGCCTGTCAGGCCGCGCCGGCCGAAGCGACCGCGCCGAAATGTACATCGCCAGCGGCGATCTTTACCGTTTCACCTTTAGCGTCACGGATCACGAAGCGGCAATCCTCGTCGATGGTCTCGAAGACGCCGCGCACCACATTTCCCTCAATCCGCACGGCGACTTCGCTGCCCAGGCCTGCCGCACGCGCCAGCCAGCGCTTGCGGATTCCAGCCAATCCCCGGCCTTCGGCCCAGATGCGTTCGTTTTCGCTCCAGGCATCGGAGAGCGCCAGGAACAACGTCTCGGCATCGACGCCGGCACCAAGGCTGGTAAGCGAGGTCGCCGGATATGGCACGTCCGTCGGATGGGCCACGACATTGACGCCGATGCCAATCGCAATCGCCAACCTCCCTTGCCCGAGCAAGGTCGATTCAAGCAGGATACCGGCAAGCTTGGCGCCGGATGCCAGAACATCGTTTGGCCATTTCAGCTCGAAGCGCTTGACGCCCTGCCCGCTGCCGCCGTCCACGCCGACCGAAAATCGGGCGTTGGGCGCCACCGCATCGAGCGCATCGGCAAGTGCGAGGCCGGCAACGAAACCAAGCGTCGCGGCATACTGCAGATCGTGGTCGAGAACCTTGAGCAAGGTCGCAGCCAGATTGCCTTCCGGCGTCGCCCAGACGCGGCCACGCCGACCTCGCCCGCTTTCCTGCTTCTTGGAAACGACCCAGAGCTTGCCCGGGTCGCCTGCCAGAGCCCGCTCCAGCGCCAGTGCATTGGTCGACCCTACCGCGTCGTGGGCTTCCAGGCGAAAGCCGTTGCCACTTGCGGTCGGTGCGAGTTGGAACCCCATACCGTCAGAAGAATGTCTTGGCAGCAGCTTCCGCCATCTGCCCGACCGGACCGCCAATCAGCACGTAGAAAAGCACGAACGCACCGGACAAGCCGAGCACGAGGCGAAGCTCGCCCGCCATCGGCTGGAAGCCGCCGACCGGCTCATCGAACCACATGATCTTGATGATGCGCAGGTAATAATAGGCGCCCACAACCGAGGCCAGCATGCCGATCACCGCCAGCGCGTAGAGCTTTGCGTCCATCGCTGCGAGGAACACGTACCACTTCCCCCAGAAGCCCGCGAGCGGCGGGATGCCGGCCAGCGAGAACATCAGGATGGTCAGGATCGTCGCCATCATTGGATTGGTCGAGGACAGGCCGGCGAGATCGCTGATCTGTTCGACATTGCCGTCCTTGCGGCGCATGGCGAGGATGAAAGCGAAGGTGCCGAGCGTCATCACCAAGTAGATCAGCATGTAGATGACAACGCCGCGCACGCCAGCTTCRCTGTTGGCAGCGAGGCCAACCAGTGCGTAACCCATGTGGCCGATCGACGAATAGGCCATCAGGCGCTTGATGTTTCTCTGGCCGATTGCGGCAAACGAGCCGAGCAGCATCGAGGCGATGGAGATGAAGACGATGATCTGCTGCCAGTCGCTGCCGATCGGCTCGAACGCCCCCATGGTGACGCGCACGATCAATGCCATCGCCGCCATCTTGGGG
>NZ_JBFUKO010000271.1:0-7260 GCF_056400805.1 Aminobacter sp. P4_H6_2 | reverse complement strand
CACCATGACTGCTTTGCGCCTCGGGCGCGGCCGCGCATGGGTATCACTCCAAGAGGAAAAATGCCGACGCTTAGCTCCCAGATCTCGCCTTCCTCCGAAAGCTTCAAGTCCAATGCCGCGCGCCTGCGAACGCTGGTGGCTGACATCAGCGAGAAGGCTGCAACGGTGGAGCGCGGCGGTTCGGAGGACGCGCGCAAGCGGCACGCCTCGCGTGGAAAGCTGTTGCCGCGCGAACGCCTGGCGCAACTGCTCGACGCCGGCTCGCCTTTCCTTGAGGTCGGCCAGTTCGCCGCCTGGGGGCTTTATGGCGGCGACATCGCATCGGCCGGGCTGATCGCGGGCATCGGTCGGGTTGAAGGCACCGAGGTCATGGTGGTGGTCAACGACGCCACGGTGAAGGGCGGCACCTACTACCCGCTGACGGTGAAGAAGCACCTGCGCGCGCAAGAGATCGCGCTGCAGAACAATCTGCCCTGCATCTATCTCGTTGATTCCGGCGGGGCGAACCTGCCCAACCAGGACGAGGTTTTTCCCGACCGCGATCACTTCGGCCGCATCTTCTTCAACCAGGCCAACATGTCGGCCGCCGGCATTCCGCAGATCGCCTGCGTCATGGGTTCGTGCACGGCGGGCGGCGCGTATGTGCCGGCGATGTCGGACGAAACGATCATGGTACGCAACCAGGCGACCATCTTCCTGGCCGGTCCGCCATTGGTGAAAGCGGCGACGGGCGAAGACGTGAGTGCCGAGGAACTGGGCGGTGCCGACCTGCACACGCGCGTCTCCGGCGTCGCCGACCACTACGCAGTGGACGACGAGCACGCGCTGGCGATTGTCAGGCGCATCGTCAAAAACCTGAATCGGAAGAAGGACATCGGGCTCGTCTTGAAAAAAGCGATTCCGCCTGTTCATGCGCCGGAAGAGGTTTATGGCGTGATTCCCGCCGACCTGCGCCAGCCTTACGACGYGCGCGAGGTGATCGCGCGYGTGGTCGACGGCTCCGAGTTCGACGAGTTCAAGCAGAATTACGGCACGACGCTGGTGACGGGCTTCGCTCATATCCACGGCATGCCGGTCGGCATCATCGCCAACAATGGCGTGCTGTTTTCCGAGAGCGCTCTCAAGGGCGCGCATTTCATCGAGCTGTGCTGCCAGCGCAAGATCCCGCTGGTGTTCCTGCAGAACATCACGGGTTTCATGGTGGGGGCGAAATACGAGGCCGGCGGCATCGCCAAGGACGGCGCCAAGCTGGTGACAGCGGTGGCGACGGCACAGGTTCCGAAGGTCACGGTCATCATCGGCGGCTCGTTCGGGGCCGGCAATTATGGCATGTGCGGGCGGGCCTACTCGCCGCGCTTCCTGTGGATGTGGCCGAACGCGCGCATCTCGGTGATGGGCGGCGAGCAGGCAGCAACGGTGCTCGCCATGGTCAAGCGAGAGGGCATCGAGCGCAAGGGCGGCACCTGGTCGAAGCAAGAGGAGGCCGAATTCCGGGCGCCGATCCTCGAAAAATACGAGCGCGAAGGCCACCCGCTCTATTCGTCGGCACGGCTGTGGGACGACGGCATCATCGACCCGGCGCGGACGCGCGAGGTGCTGGCGCTCAGCCTGTCCGCCGCGCTCAACGCGCCGGTGGCCGACACCAAGTTCGGCGTGTTCAGGATGTGATGGGGGATCAAGCAATGTTTTCGAAAATCCTCATCGCCAATCGTGGCGAAATCGCCTGCCGCGTCATCCGCACGGCCCGCAAGATGGGTGTGAAGACGGTTGCCGTTTATTCGGACGCGGACGCGCGCGCGCTGCATGTGTCGATGGCCGACGAGGCCGTGCACATCGGTGGCTCGCCGGTGGCCGAGAGCTATCTGCGCGGCGACGTCATCATCACGGCTGCCAAGGCGACCGGTGCCGAGGCGATCCATCCGGGCTATGGCTTTCTGTCGGAAAACCCCGATTTCGTCGACCAGGTGACGCAAGCCGGCCTCGTTTTCATCGGGCCGTCGGCGGATTCGATCCGCGCCATGGGCCTCAAGGATGCCGCCAAGCGGCTGATGGAAAAGGCCGGCGTGCCGGTGGTTCCCGGCTATCACGGCGAAGCGCAGGAGATCGTCATCCTCGCCACCAAGGCGCGCGAGATCGGCTATCCCGTGCTGATCAAGGCCCGCGCCGGTGGCGGCGGCAAGGGCATGCGTCGTGTCGACCATCCAGATGAGTTTCCCGACGCGCTGTCGGGCGCGCGGCGCGAGGCCAAGGCCGCTTTCGGCGACGACCGGGTGCTGGTCGAAAAATATGTCGACAAGCCGCGCCATATCGAGGTGCAGGTGTTCGGCGACAATTTTGGCAATGCAGTGCATTTGTTCGAGCGCGACTGCTCGGCCCAGCGTCGCCACCAAAAGGTGATCGAGGAAGCCCCTGCCCCCGGCATGACGCCGGAGCTGCGCGCGGCGATGACCGAGGCCGCAGTGAAAGCGGCCAAGGCAATCGGATATTCGGGTGCTGGAACGATCGAGTTCATCGTCGATGCCTCGGACGGGCTCAAGCCCGATCGCTTCTGGTTCATGGAGATGAACACGCGGCTTCAGGTCGAACATCCGGTGACCGAGATGGTGACAGGCGTCGACCTTGTCGAGTGGCAGCTCCGGGTCGCCTCCGGCGAGGAACTGCCTTTGGCGCAGGACGGCATCGGGCTTGATGGCCATGCCTTCGAAGCAAGGCTCTATGCCGAAGACCCGGCCAAGGGCTTTCTGCCGGCGATCGGCACGCTGCATCATCTCAGTTTCCCGACCGAAACGGCTGCGGGCACCGAGATCCGTGTGGAAACAGGCGTGCGCCAAGGCGACGCCATTTCACCCTTCTACGACCCGATGATTGCCAAGGTGGTGACGCACGGGCCGGACCGAGCCACCGCACTCGACGCGCTGGCCGATGCGGTCTCGCGCACTGAGGTGGCGGGATCGACCACTAATGCAGCGTTCCTGGCAGCTCTTGCCCGCGACCCGGACTTCGCTTCAGGCGATGTCGACACCGGCCTTATCGGCCGAAAGCAGGACGAACTCACCACGACTGCCGCACCCGGCAGCCGGGCCATCGCGCTCGCCGCCTTGGCGGCGACCGGAGCAACGGCATCGGTTGCCTCGGACGATCCGTGGTCGGGGCTGACCGGCTACGCCCATTTCAACCCGCTGGCACGGCGGGCAACGCTGTCGTTTAGCGGTGCGGAGATCGTGGCCCACATCACGGCGCGACCGGACGGGCGTTTCGACGTCAGGCCGGAAGGCGGAGAGGCCTTTGTGCTTGCTGCAGGGACAACAAACGCCGGCGCAACTGTTGCCGCCTGGCCCGGCCACATCACTGTGTTCGAGAACGGCCGCTCCTTCGACTTCGTCATCAGCGATCCGTTCGCACGTGCTGCCGAGATCGGCGAAGGCACATCGAGCATGCGGGCGCCGATGCCGGGCCTGGTGAAGCTTGTGCGCGCCGCCAAGGGCGACAAGGTGAGCAAGGGCCAGCCGCTGCTGGTGCTAGAAGCGATGAAGATGGAACACACCATCACCGCCACCCATGATGGTTTGATCAGCGAGATCGCCACCGAAGGCGCGCAGGTGACGGATGGAACAGTGCTGGTGCGTTTCGAAGAATAACCGGCACCATTGCGATTTGTGCATAAGAGATCAGCCCGAAAATCGGTTTCGATTTTCGGGCTGATGTTTTAGTGCTGCATTGCAGCAATCATAGACAGGCGAGCCCGTGACTGACACCAACAGCGATGCCGTACCGCACAGGCAGTACGAAGATGTGCTGGCGCTGCTGACAGGCACGATGCTGGTGGCGCTGGGGCTGGTGCTCTACACCCATGCCGGGCTGATCACAGGAAGCTCCGCCGGGCTTGCGCTGCTCATCCAGTATGTCACCGGCTATGGCTTTGGTGCCGTGTTCTTCGTCATCAACCTGCCGTTCTACTACCTCGCGGTGAAGCGCATGGGCTGGCCGTTCGCGCTGCGCACATTCGCTACGGTGGCCCTGATTTCGGTTCTGTCGCAGCTGACGCCCAACTGGATCGGCATCGGGCATCTGAACCCGCTCTATGCGGCTGTTGCCGGCGGCGGCCTGATGGGCATGGGCCTTTTGGTGCTGTTTCGCCATCGTGCCGGGCTCGGCGGCTTCAACATACTGGCGCTCTACTTGCAAGATCATCATGGCATCCGCGCCGGCTATTTCCAGCTCGCGGTCGACCTCACGATCCTGATCGTGTCGCTGTTTTACATTGAACTCGACAAGGTCGCACTATCGGTGGTGGGGGCTGCGGTGCTCAACCTGATCATCGCCATCAACCACCGCCCCGGCCGCTATGTCGGCATGAGCTGAGCGGAAACGAAAAAGCCGCGCCAGGCGGCGCGGCCTTCTCCTTAGCGATTGTCTGGCCGATCAGTTCGCAGTCGGCTGCTTTGTCTTCCTGAGATAGGGCAGCACGCGCTCGAACGAGCCGAAACGCTTGATGGCGTCCTCGTCCGACACGGCGGCTGTGACGATGACGTCGTCGCCCTGTTTCCACTGCACCGGGGTCGCGACCTGATACTTGGCGGTCAGCTGGATCGAATCCAGCGCGCGCAGGATCTCGTCGAAGTTGCGGCCGGTCGACATCGGGTAGGTCAGGGTCAGCTTGACCTTCTTGTCGGGGCCGATGACGAACACCGAGCGCACGGTGGCGTTGTCGGCGGGCGTGCGCCCTTCCGAGCTGTCGCCGGCACTTGCCGGCAGCATGTCGTAGAGCTTGGCCACCGCAAGCGTGGGATCGCCGATCATCGGATAATCGACCTTGTTGCCCGACAGCTTTTCGATGTCGGCCTTCCATTTGTGGTGGTTTTCGACCGGATCGACCGAAATGCCGATCATCTTGGCATTACGCTTGGCGAAATCCGCCTTCAGCCCGGCCATATAGCCGAGTTCGGTGGTGCAGACCGGGGTGAAATCCTTGGGATGGGAAAAGAGGACCGCATAACCGTCGCCGATCCAGTCGTGGAAGTTGATCGGGCCTTCCGTGGTGTCGGCTTTGAAGTCTGGGGCGGTGTCATTGATACGAAGGCTCATAGTCGGTTCCTCCTGAATTCGACGCACACTTTCCGCCGGCCAGAACGGCCCAAGTTCGGCGCCCGTGTGCGAATGCGCCATCTTGCGCCAAGCCCGCGAAAACGACAATGGCCGGGACATGCCCGGCCATTGAAAGCAACAATCCGAAATCTAGCTTACTGCTTGATCGGCGCGTACTTGCCGTCATGCCACTGGTTGATGTCGTAGCTGGCGTTCTTGAGGTCGCCCTTCTCGTCGAAGACGACGTCGCCGACAACGGTGCTGATCGGCTTCCCGTCCTTCAGCGCCTCGGCGACCTTGATCGGATCGTCGGTGCCCGCACGCTCGATGCCCTGCGCGAAGGCCTGGATCGTGGCGTAGGAGAACAGCGTGAAGCCTTCCGGCACGAAACCGCCGGCCTTGATCTTCTCGATCGCTTCCTTGGCTTCGGGCTTGGCCTGCGGATCGGACGGGAACACGAACATCGTGCCCTCACCGGCGGGGCCGGCGATCTGCCAGAATTCCGGCGAGGCGATCGAGTCGGGCATGATCAGCTGGAACTTGAAGCCCTGCTCGGCCGACTGGCGCAGGATGAGGCCGGCTTCGGGGTGGTAGCCACCGAAATAGACCACGTCGGCCTTCAGTTCCTTGAGCTTGGTGACGAGCGCCGAATAGTCCTTTTCGCCGGCATTGATGCCTTCGTAGAGGATTTCCGTGAGGCCGCCGGTGTTCATGGTCTTTCGGACGGCGTCGGCCACGCCCTGGCCGTAGGCGCTCTTGTCGTGCAGCACGACGACGTTCTTGCCCTTGTACTTCTCGGCGATCCATGGCCCGATGAAGGCACCCTGGGCGTCGTCGCGCGTATAGAGGCGCATGATCGTCGACCAGCCCTTGGCGGCAGCGTCGTCGGTCATGATCGGGTTCGACGAGGCCGGCGACATCATCAGCGCGCCGCTCTCGGCATAGACGGCGGAAGCCGGGATGCTCGAGCCCGAGCAGGCATGGCCGTCGATGAACTTGATGCCATTGGCAACGATGCGGTTGGCGACCGAAACCGCCTGCTTGGGATCGCAGACGTCGTCTTCAACCGAAAGCTTGAGCTGGCGGCCCATGACGCCGCCCTTTTCGTTGATCGCCTTGACCGCCGCTTCGGCGCCCTGTTTGAACTGGTCACCGATATTGGCGAGCTGGCCGGTCATCGGGCCGACCACCGCAATACCGATATCTTCTGCGAATGCCACACTGGCGCTGAGCGACAGCGCGAGCAATGCGCCAATAGAACGTTTCAAATGCATTGGTTCCTCTCCCTTGGACGCGAAGGACATGCCGGATTCGCGCCACACGTACAATCATCGAAAGCTGTCAGCACGGCCATGACTTGTCTTGGCGCATAGGCAGCAGGATATTGTGCCTGCACGTGCTTATGCAACCCGGCGACAAGCCGCCAGTTCAATTCTAAAACGAAAAAGCCGCGCCGATCTTGTATCGATCGGTCGCGGCCTTTTTCGTGGAAACTCCGCGAGGCGTCTTTGGCCTTCTCAGGAGTTCGCCTGCCCTGTTTGTTTTCTTTCTTGCGCGCCTCGCCCGTCCTTCAGACCGTCGCGCTCTTTTTGTTGGAAGCCGCCATGAAGGCGACCTCGATCTTCCCCCCGGAAGCAGAAGCTATCAGTGCATCGTCATCCATTCGCGCGCTTCGCGCAGCGCCTTGACGATGTCGAGCTTGGACATCGAGCCGGACAGCTCCGAGCGCAGCTCGGCGGCGCGGGCGGAGCCCTTGATCGCAGCGATGTTGAACCATTTGTGGGCGGCGACAACGTCGACTTCGCAATCGCGGCCGGTCGCATACATCATGCCCAATTCAAGAAGAATGTCGGCCTGAGCGGTGGAACCCATCGCGCCGAAGCCAGCCTCAAAGATTTCGAAACGTGCCATTTTCTTATCCCCTGCCTGTCCCCTGAGAGCAGGCTCGGTGGTGTCCCCCGCAGCTGCCCTTTCGATGCTTTCGAGAATGCCGTGGAGCTTTGAATCCGCCGTTAAATGGCGTGCTTAACTCGAAGAAAACAAAACTAAAACAAAGGGTAAAGCTTGGAATTCATTAAGGATAGGAGTCCTTGAGCCGACTGGGATTTGCAGAAAATGCGATGAAAATTCGCTGGTGCGCGGCTAAGCCTTTGATAACCACGCGACGCATTCACG
>NZ_JBFUKO010000270.1:0-7272 GCF_056400805.1 Aminobacter sp. P4_H6_2 | reverse complement strand
GTGCAGGACCGGTTCGGTGTAGCCGTTGGGCTGGGCGCGGYCTTCAAAGACGAGGTCGCAAGCGGCGCGGAAGGCGATCGACTGGTCGAAGTCGGGCGCCATCGGGCGATAGAGCGGATCGCCGACATTCTGGCGGTCGACGATCGCCGCCATGCGCTGGAGCGAGTCCATCACCTGGATATGCGAGCAGACATCGTGGCGCAGCCAGTTGGCGATGTGCTGGGAGGAGATGCGCAAGGTGGCGCGGTCTTCCATCAGCCCGATGTCGTTGATGTCGGGCACCTTCGAGCAGCCGACGCCCTGGTCGATCCAGCGCACGACATAGCCCAGGATGCCTTGCGCGTTGTTGTCGAGCTCGCGCTGGATTTCGTCGGGCGTCCAGTTGGGGCGGACAACGACAGGTACCGACAAGATGTCGTCGAGGCGCGCCTTGGGCCGCGACTTCAGCTCGGCCTGCACCTGGTGAACGTCGACCTTGTGGTAGTGGGTGGCATGCAGCGTCGCCGCCGTCGGCGACGGCACCCAGGCGGTGTTGGCGCCGGCTTTCGGGTGAGCGATCTTCTGCTCCAGCATCGCGGCCATCAGATCGGGCATCGCCCACATGCCCTTGCCGATCTGGGCATGGCCCGAGAGACCGCATTCAAGCCCGGTGTCGACGTTCCAGGCCTCGTAGGCCGAGATCCACGGCGCCTGCTTCATGTCGCCCTTGCGCACCATGGGGCCGGCTTCCATCGAGGTGTGGATTTCGTCGCCGGTGCGGTCGAGGAAGCCGGTGTTGATGAACACCACACGTTCCTTGGCGGCACGGATGCACTCCTTGAGGTTGATGGTTGTGCGCCGCTCCTCGTCCATGATGCCCATCTTGATGGTCTTTTTGGGCATGCCGACCAGGCGCTCGACGCGGTCGAAGATCTCGACGGCGAAGGCGACTTCCTCGGGGCCATGCATCTTCGGCTTGACGACATACATCGAGCCCGCACGGCTGTTCATGCGCCGGCCATTGGCGCCGACGTCGTGCAGCGCGATCAGTGCGGTGATCGCCGCATCCATGATGCCTTCGGGCACCTGGTTACCGTCGCGGTCGAGGATTGCAGGATTGGTCATCAGGTGGCCGACATTGCGCACCAGCATCAGCGAACGCCCAGGCAGCGAAACGGTGCCGCCATCGGGGCCGGTGTAGGAACGGTCGCCGTTGAGCTTGCGGGTGACTGCTTTGCCGCCCTTGTCGAAGGTCTCGGACAGGTCGCCGCGCATCAGGCCGAGCCAGTTGCGGTAAACCACGACCTTGTCTTCGGCGTCGACGGCGGCGACCGAATCCTCGCAGTCCTGGATGGTGGTGAGCGCAGACTCCAGCACCATGTCGGAGATGCCGGCGGGATCGGTCTTGCCGATCGCGCTGCCTCGGTCGATCACCACTTCGACATGCAGGCCATTCTTGGCCAGCACCACCGCATCGGGATTCTCCTCACCACGATAGCCGACGAACTGGTTTGCATCGCGCAGCGCCACCGAACCGGAAGCAGCGGCAATTACCAGCTTGCCATCAACAATCGAAAGCCCAGTCACGTCGGCCCAGCTGCCAGACGCCAGCGGCGCGGATTCATCCAGAAACGCCTTGGCCCAGACGATGACCTTGGCCCCGCGCTTGGGGTTGTAACCCTTGGTCTTCTCGGCGCCATCGGCATCCGAAATCGCATCGGTGCCGTAAAGCGCATCGTAGAGCGAACCCCAGCGCGCATTGGCCGCGTTCAGCGCATAACGCGCATTCATCACCGGCACGACCAGCTGCGGGCCGGCGACGGTGGCGATCTCGGCATCGACATTGTCGGTGGTGACAGCAAACGCCGGGCCTTCGGGCACGAGGTAGCCGATCTCGCTCAAGAACGCCTTGTAGGCGGCCATGTCGTGCGGCGCGCCATGCTTGCGGTACCAGGCATCGAGCTTGAGCTGGAAGTCGTCGCGCTTTTCGAGCAGCGCCCGGTTCTTCGGGCCGAGATCATGCACGATCTGAGCAAACCCCTCCCAGAACTTCGCAACATCGACCCCAGTCCCCGGCAATGCCTCCGCAACAACAAAGTCGTGAAGTTCGCGGGATATGCGAAGGCCGAAAAGCTCAACGAGGTCGGTCATAATATAAGCTCCAAAATTCCGGCGCCACTGCGGCGGTCAAAACAAGGTTTTCGGGCGTTTGGCACGCAAAGTGCGCAGGGTCAATTCGTGCAATGCTGCGAGGCGCCATTTGACTTGGCGCCTATCGCCGCAGCGAATCGGTTTAGCCGTCAGACCGCTATCCGGGGACGGCCTGCGGCAATCGCCACGACATGCGCCTCGATGAACATACGCTGCCCCTCGACCGTCGACACGTTTATCTCGGTAGCGATCTCGACCTCGGCCGTATCGGTGCCGGCATCGCTGGCGCGAACGGCAACGATGGCGCGCGCCTCGGCTTCGGCTGCTGCCATCGCACTTTCCTCATCAACGAAGTCGCGCAGGATTTCACCTACCGAAAGCCGGAACAGCCCTTCCTTGGGCTGGCTGACACGCGCCTCGGCCGTCACGCGCACCTGTCCGACCACGGCACCGAGTGCGTTGGCAACGTCGGTATCCTCAGGCACTACGCATTCATTGCCGACCAGGGGCGGCAAGCCGGCATAGTGTAGGGGCGCCGAGGCGCCCAACCCAATGACCGGCCGGTCGAGCGCGACCGACAACCGGGCGATGCCTTCGTGGCCATCGACTGCACGCTGGACCAGAGCGTGAGCGACGGTCGCCGCACCATCGAGCCCGTCCTCGGCGAATGCCGTTTCCAAGATGACTTCGGCAGAGATGCGGGTGAGCGTTGCCAGCACGCGCTCGGACAATGCTTCGGGGGTCGCTGCGATCGGCTGGCCGCGTCCATCGCGCTTGCGGGCAAAAAGCTCGGCACCAAGACGAGCGGCGGTTTCATCCCAATTAGCCTGCCTGCCCAACACATGGGCGGCATCGGAGGGGGTGAAGCCACAGACATGGACCAGCCCGCGCGACACCAGGCGGTTGAGTGTGGCGCTTTGGGCATTGGAGGTCAAAAGCCGGTCGATGGGCAGCGGCACCGCGGTGATCGTGTCGTAGAGCTTAGCCTCGGGCGCCGTCAGGCCAGCGGCGAGATGTTCCGGCACACCGGTGCGGACGGCGAAGCGGCCATCCATGCGGCCCGGATTGGGAGCGCGCAGCTGGCGTTCCAGTTCGCTCGTCACCGCCTCGCCATGCATCATGCCGGCGAGCGCCAGCGGCACCAGACGGCGCGGCCCAAGCGACATTTTTGGCTTCAGGCCGCCGTCTTCCAGCGTCACTTCCGAATCGCCACCGAGGCCGAAGGTGCGCATCGCAACCGCCTCGACCATGGTGCGGAAACCACCGACGGTGGCGCCTTCGGGGTCGAGCCGGGGGCGGCCGTGGTCGAGCACGGCGACGTCGGTTGTGGTGCCGCCGATGTCGGAGACGACCGCGTTGTCGAGCCCGGTCATGTAGCGGGCGCCGACGAGGCTCGCGGCGGGCCCCGACAGGATAGTCTCGATCGGGCGCTGGCGGGCGAATTCGGCCGACACCAGCGCGCCGTCGCCGCGCACCACCATCAGCGGCGCCTTGATCTTGCGTTGCTCCAGGAAGCCCTCGGTTGCGGCAACAAGGCGATCGATCATCGAGATCAGGCGGGCGTTGAGCAGCGTCGTCAGCGCCCGGCGCGGGCCGCCGAGTTTGGAAGAAAGCTCGTGGCTTGCTGTCACCGGCAGGCCGGTCTTCTGGCGGATCAGGTCGCGCGCGGCGATCTCATGCGCCGGGTTGCGGGTGGCGAAGTAGGCGCAGACGGCAAAGCCCGAGACGGATTTCGCCAGTTCCGGCAATGCTGCCTCAAGCTCGGCCAGTTCAAGCGTGCGGGCATTGCCGTGTACGTCGTGGCCGCCGGGGCACAGCACCAGCGGATCGGAGCCGAGCGCGGTCTTGAGGCCATCGCGGGAAAGGTCGGCCTCGGAAAAGCCGATCATCACCAGCGCCACGCGTCCGCCCTGGCCCTCGACCAGCGCGTTGGTGGCGAGCGTCGTCGACATCGACACCAGCTTGATGGCGGCGGGGTCGACATGGGCCTTGTCCAGCACCGCGTCGACCGCGCCCGAAATGCCGACCGCCAGGTCGTGGCGGGTGGTCAGCGCCTTGGCCTTGGCGACGACGCCGTGATCCTCGGACCACAAAACGGCGTCGGTGTAGGTGCCGCCGGTGTCGATGCCGAGGAACAGGGGCTGCGGGCGAGATCTGGCGTTCATTCGCTGGTGGTCCGGGGCTTTTTCCAACTGTCCCGCTCTAGCCGATATGGCCGGCAAAGGGAAACCGGCCAGCGCTGGCTATCGACCGGGTCAGCCTACGCCACGAAACCGATCTTCTTGTGCGTGCTGTCGCAGAACGGCTTGTTGGCCGAATGGCCGCAGCGGCACAGGAAAACCTTGGTCGTGCGCTCGACGGTGTGGCCGGTGCCGGTGACGATCTCGATATTGCCTTCAAGCTTGAGGCTGCCATTGGGCTGCGGGGTGATGACCAGCGGGCCGTCACGCGCGGCGAGCGGCTGGGATTCCTTGAGCGGCGGCTCGCCGGTTGCGGCAAAGCCAGTCTTGCTGTGGCTGCCGTCGCAAAACGGCTTGTTCTGGGACGCGCCGCAGCGGCACAGCGTGGCGCGATGAAAGGTCTCGCCGCCGAGCACGATCTCGGCATGGACGGCCAGCGGGCCGTTCTCGCGCACCCGCACGATGTTGACGACCGGCGGCGCCTCCTGCTGCCCGCCGTCCTTGCGGCGATAGGTGATCGCGCCCGAGGGGCAGCTTTCGGCGATCGCCACGATCTGCTCGACCGAGGCCGCGTTGGGGTGGATCCACTCGCCCGGCGCGTTGGGCTCGAAGACATGCGGATTGCCGAGCACGCAGTTGCGCGAATGGATGCAGCGGCGACCGGAGAACCCGACATCGATCTTCTCGCCCTCGACCGTGCCCTTGGACATTTCGTTCCGCTGCCTCCGTGCTCGGATGCCGAGCTTATCGCTGCGGCGGACGCTGGCAAGGGTCATTGCGCAATCCGCTCAGCCCTTCGCTGTCGCTTCGGGCGTTCGTTGCTCGAAAAGCCGAGCAATTGGCTTTTCGTCCGCTGCGCGGACCGCTTCTCACCCCATCCGGCGATTTCTGTCTCCGCCCGTTCCGCTTCCGCGGACCGCCTGGCGGGCATTATCGCCCGTTCGGCAGCCCCACTAGCGCTCGTCCAGCGCACCCCGGGCGTGGTCCCGGGAGGGGAACCTTTTGGCGGAGCCTCCCCGGGCGGCGGGTACGTCAACCCGCTGCCGGAGGCGCCGGTTCCTCCCCACTGACCACCGTCGCGACCGGCGTTCCCGTGGGAGGAACGAGGTGAATTGTACGGCAGGTTTTTGGGGCGTGGAGAAACGGGGGCGGATTTCCACAGGGGATGGAGACAGGGGGTGACAGCCCAACCGCGTGGGCTGTGTTCCTTCGCGCCCCCCTCTGGTCCTGAGCCTGTCGAAGGGCCAGAGGGGGGCACGAAGGAATGGGACGCAAAAGAAAAAGCGGAAAAAACTTTGGAAGCGTGGAGAAGTTTCCCCCGCTCTCTCCCCTCAGCCCCGCGCAATCTGCTCGTCCTGCTCGACCGTCAGCGGGGTGACGCCTGCCGGCAGCGGCTCGACGTCAGGCTGCTCGATCATCGGCGGGACAGCAGCCGGCGCGGGCGTGACGGCAACAGGTGCCGACGGCACCGGCCGGGGGCTGGCGCAGGCGGAGAGAGCCGCAAGGGCAACAAGGACGGCCAGGAATTTCATGGAGCCGGCGTTAGGAGGAAGGTGTGGCGTTATCGCGGCGGCACACAAGCCGACGGCACGGCCCGCGTCAAGCGCGCTGTCCTGACAACTCCTGACAGAAGCCTGTCAGGATGGGTCGGCTATACTGTGTTGATCACAAGGAGGCAAAGATGAGCGGTTTTGACGATTTCGATTTCCTGATCGGCGACTGGACCATCACCAACGAGCGTTTGCGCGAGCGGCTGAAGGGCTCGAGCGAATGGGAGAATTTTTCGGCGACGTCGCGGGTGGAAAAGGTGATGGAGGGCTGCGGCAACCTCGACCAGATGGCGGTGCCGTCGCGCGGCTTCACGGGCATGACGCTCAGGCTCTACAACCCCGAGACAAGACTGTGGTCGATCTACTGGTCGGACACCAAAAGCTGCCGGTTGTTTCCGCCGATGGTCGGCAGGTTCGAAAACGGGCGCGGTGAGTTTTATGGCGACGATATTGAAGGCGGAGCGCCGGTGCGCGTGCGGTTTTTATGGACGGGAGGGGCTAGCCCGCGCTGGGAGCAGGCGATGTCGGTGGATGGTGGGGAGAATTGGGAGTTGAACTGGGTGATGCGGTTTGAGAAGTGAGCGTAAGAGACTCCACCTATATAGCGCCAAGTGTATTCGCAAATATCACTGGCTTTCTATTTCGATCCGAATCAGACGAGATATGTTTTCGTTGAGATTTTTCTTCGCCTGCTGAGGATCGTTCGATGTCATTGGAACGGGTTCATTTGAGGAAGCTACTGACCCTTTTCTATTTGCCGAAAGCACAACGCATCACCGCGCTGCGCAGTGACATAAGAGAAAGCATCAAGAAGGATAACGGCATCAAATCCAGTGGCGGCGATTTTCACGTGCCGTTTTGGACTGATGCCAAGCTCCACGCCGCTGGCAGCGGCGATCTAGCTTCGCTGACGCAGGGCCGCATTGCTGCCAACAAGAGAAGCCGTTGGCGACTTTATCCGCCGTTGGCCGAAGGCTTTCTGACGTGGTGGAACGAGAAACGGCGCTGGATCAATGAGCCATTTCAGATCCTAGACCAGAGCGTCAAAGCACAGTTTACCGTGGAATCCCTCGGGTGCGTCGTGAAGGTGGAGAACCTCTTATCGGTTCATATCGGGGACAGCTCCCACAGGTTGGTTTACCCCTATTTTAGCGAAGAGCCGGAACTCTCCAAGGAGGCGGCTCGTATCGGCATATGGCTCCTAGGGCGGGCATTGCCCCAGTTCGATGTGGCAAGCTTCCGAATACTTGATGTTTTGCGAAGCGAGTCTTTTGGCACCCTCGACTGCCCGTTGCAGGGAGACGAGGAGGAGCTGTTCCTCCGAGAGTACAAATCGATTTTGAAAGATTGGCAAACGCTGCGAAGCGAGTATCCATAGACGACATACCACCTATGGCGCCGTTGCATTAGCG
>NZ_JBFUKO010000269.1:0-7286 GCF_056400805.1 Aminobacter sp. P4_H6_2 | reverse complement strand
GGCATGGAAACTGTTATCATCGAGGCGGCAGATGCCATCGGCACCGAGACCAGCTCGCGCAACTCGGAGGTGATCCACGCCGGTATCTATTACCCCGCCGGCAGCCTGAAGGCGAAGCTCTGTGTCGAAGGCCGGGCGAAGCTCTATGCCTATGCCGACGAACGCAACATCCCGCACAAGCGTTGTGGCAAGCTAATCGTGGCGACGCTGCCCGAGCAGGTGGCGATGCTTGCAGGCATCATCGACAAAGCCAAAGCGTGCGGCGTCGATGACCTCGTCATGCTGAGCGCTGCCGAAGCGACTGCCATGGAGCCGAGGCTGACGTGCACTGCCGCCGTGCTGTCGCCCTCGACCGGCATCGTCGACAGCCACGCGTTGATGCTGGCGCTGCTCGGCGAGGCCGAGGAGTGTGGCTCATATCTGAGCCTCAACACCGAGATCGTGTCGGGACGGGTCGAAGCTGATCGTTTCGTGCTGCAAACGCATGACCGCAGCACCGGCAGCGACTACGAGATCGCTGCTCGCCATTTCGTCAACGCAGCCGGGCTCGGCGCGAACGCACTCGCCAGCAGGCTCGACGGCCTCAATCCGCAATTCGTGCCAAAGCTTCTGATGGCGCGCGGCAATTATTTCTCGGTCACAGGCAAACGAGCCTTTTCCAGGCTGATCTATCCGGTGCCCGAGCCGGGCGGGCTTGGCGTGCACCTGACAATCGACCTCAATGGTGGCATGCGCTTCGGCCCCGACGTCGAGTGGATCGAAGAAAAGGACTACGCGGTCAATCCTCGTCGCGCCGACCATTTCTATGGCGAGATCCGCAAATACTGGCCCGACCTCGCCGACGGCAGCTTGAGCCCGACCTATAGCGGAATCCGCCCCAAGCTCTCGGCCCCCGGCGAGCCTGCGGCCGACTTCGTCATCCAGGGTCCGGAAAGCCATGGCGTCAAAAACCTGGTCAACCTGTTCGGCATCGAAAGCCCGGGACTGACCTCGTCGCTGGCGATCGCTGAACTGGTGGCACAAAGACTTGCGCCAACCTATCTCTAGCCAAGCCTCCCAGACTCGCGTCTAGGCCAGCACCGACGCAAGCCCCCGCCCAATCCTCACGACGACTCAGCAAGGACACAAAATGTACCCGGAAGTGAAACTGTTCATCGACGGCAAATGGACGGCTGCTGAAGGCGGCAAGACCATCGACGTCTATAATCCCGCGACCAACGAGGTGATCGGCAAGGTCGCTTCGGCCGGCAAGGGCGACCTCGACCGGGCACTCGCCGCCGCCGAACGCGGCTTCAAGGTGTGGCGCAAGGTCTCGCCGTTCGAGCGCAGCAAAGTGTTGCGTCGCGCCGCAGAGCTGATGCGCGAACGCGCCGACGCGATCGCAGCGCTGATGACGCAGGAACAGGGCAAGCCGGTCGGCGAAGCCAAGATGGAGATACTGTCCTCGGCCGACCTGTTCGACTGGTTYGCCGAAGAAGGCCGCCGCACCTATGGCCGCGTCATTCCGGCCCGCGCTCCGGGTATCCAGCAGCTCGTCGTCAAAGAGCCTGTCGGCCCGGTGGCGGCGTTCACGCCGTGGAACTTCCCGGTGTCGCAGGCGGTGCGCAAGATCGGCGCGGCTCTCGCCACCGGTTGCTCGATCATCGTCAAGCCGCCGGAAGAAACGCCTGCCTCGCCAGCTTGCCTCGGCGACATCTTCAGGGATGCCGGCCTGCCCGACGGCGTGCTCAATCTTGTCTATGGCAATCCGCCTGAAATTTCGGGGTATCTCGTGCCGCATCCGGTGATCCGCAAGGTGTCGTTCACCGGTTCGGTGCCGGTCGGCAAACATCTGGCAGCCCTTGCCGGCACGCATATGAAGCGTGCGACGATGGAACTCGGTGGCCATGCGCCGGCGATGGTGTTCGACGACGCCGACATCGATGCCGCAGCAGCAACGCTCGCCGCCTCGAAATTCCGCAATGGCGGCCAGGTCTGCGTGTCGCCGACGCGCTTCCTGATCCAGGAAGGCTCCTACGACCGCTTCCTCGGCAAGTTCGTCGAACATGCCAAGGCGGTGAAGGTCGGCGATGGTCTCGACGCCAGCAGCCGCATGGGCCCGCTGGTCAACGAACGCCGTCTGGAAGCCGTCGAAAAGCTGATCAATGAAGCCGTCGCCGACGGCGCCAAGATCGAGACCGGCGGCAAGCGCATCGGCAACAAAGGCTCCTATTTCGAGCCGACGGTGCTGTCAGGCCTGCGCACCGACATGCGCATCATGAACGAGGAGCCCTTCGGCCCGGTCGCTTTGGTTGTGCCGTTCAAGAGCTTCGACGATGTCGTGACTGAGGCCAACCGCCTGCCCTACGGGCTTGCGGCCTATGCCTTCACCAAGTCGAACAAGACGGTGACGGACCTCGGCGCCGAGATCGAGACCGGCATGCTGACGATCAATCATCTGGGCCTGGCGCTGCCGGAAACGCCGTTCGGCGGCATCAAGGACAGCGGCTATGGCTCGGAAGGCGGATCGGAAGCGCTCGAGGCCTATCTGGTCACCAAATTCGTGACCCAGGCAGCCGTCTAGGCGGCATTCAAGCCGGCGCCCAAAAGGGCGTCGGCTTTTCTTCACGACGTCTTCGGCCGCTTCGACTGCAAGATGTTGCGGATCGAAAAGCTCGAATGGATGCGAGCGAGCCCCGGCAGCGCCGACAGAATCTCCTTGTGCACGCGCTCGAAATCGGCGGCACTCGCCACCTCTACGCGCAAGAAATAATCAGAGTCGCCGGTCATCAGGTAGCACTCCTTGATCTCGGGATAGCGCCGCACCGCAAGCTCGAAGCGGTTGAAATATTCCTCGGTCTGCCGCTCCAGCGTGATCTGGACGATGACGGCGATGCCCTCGTCGGCGGCGGCGTTGCCGATGATCGCGGTATAGCCACGGATCACGCCTTCCTGCTCCAGCAATTGCACCCGCCGCAGGCATGCCGATGCCGACAGCCCGACCTCAGCCGCCAGCTTGGCGTTGCTGACGCGCGCATTGGCACGCAACGCCCGGATGATGCCACGGTCGATAGCATCCAGAGAGGACATCGCATTTCCTTTCAAATCACCGAAGAAAATTTCAATTCATCGTCGTTGTTCGCACAAGCTTCGTCACATTGGCAAGATTTCCGCCGATCATTGCGGTATTCTCTTGGCTTGGTGAGGACCGTTTTCCGGAAATGAACATGAGTGCGCAAAGCGACATCGAAAGCCGTGCGGCTTGTGGCGTGCTGACCATTGATCTGGCAGCGCTTGCGGCGAATTACGAGCATCTGTGCCGGCAAACCGCGCCCGGCAAGGCCGCAGCGGTGGTCAAGGCCGACGCCTATGGGCTCGGCGTGGCGGAGGTCGCACCCGTGCTCTACGACGCCGGCTGCCGCGACTTCTTCGTCGCGCATTTCATCGAGGCAGTCAGGCTRAAGCCTCACCTCGCCGCCGACGCACGCATCCTCGTGCTCAACGGTCTTTTGCCGGGCAGCGAGAATGATTGCGCCGACCTCGGCATCGTCCCGGTGCTGAACTCGCTCGCGCAGGTCGCCAACTGGTCGGCGACGGCCAAGGCGCGCGGCACGACCTTGCCGGCGGCGGTCCAGGCCGACACGGGCATGTCGCGGCTCGGGCTGGAGCAGGCGGAGGCCGACATACTGCTCGCCGAGCCTGCGCGCCTCGAAGGCATCCATGTCGACATCATCATGAGCCACCTTGCCTGCGGCGACGAGCCTGCGCATGGCGCCAATGCCCGGCAGTTGGCCCGCATGGGCCTCGTCCGCAGCCGCTTCCCCGACACCAAGCTGTCCTTTGCCAATTCGGCCGGCATCTTCCTCGGTGAAGACTATCGCGGCGACCTAGCACGTCCGGGAATCGCACTTTATGGCGGTGCGCCGTACTCCGGGAGCGGCAATCCGATGCGGCCAGTGGTGCGGCTCGAGGTCGGCGTGGTGCAGACCCGCACCGTCCCAGTGGATACCGAGATCGGCTATGGCGCGAGCTTCATTGCCAAGTCGGAGATGCGGCTAGCCACCATCGCCGCCGGCTATGCCGATGGGCTGCCGCGCCATCTCAGCAATTCGGGCGCTGCCTATTTCGGCGACGTGCGCCTGCCGATCGTCGGCCGCGTGTCGATGGACAGCATCATTCTCGATGTCACCGCTTTGGCGCCTGGCACGCTCAAGCTCGGCGACATGGTCGAACTCATCGGCCCGCACCAGACGCTTGAGATGATTGCGGCGGAYGCCGGCACCATTTCCTACGAAATCCTGACCAGCCTGGGCCGGCGCTACAATCGCCGCTACCTCAGCCCGGCAGCGCGCTAACCACAGGGGCAATCATGCGCATAGTCATTCTCGGTGCCRGTGTCATCGGCGTCACCTCCGCCTACTACCTGGCCAAGGCTGGCCACAAGGTCACCGTGCTTGACCGCCAGTCGGGTCCCGCGCTCGAGACCAGCTTCGGCAATGCCGGCGAGATCTCGCCCGGCTACGCCTCGCCCTGGGCAGCACCCGGCATCCCGCAAAAGGCGATGAAGTGGCTGTTCATGAAGCACGCGCCACTGATCATCCAGCCGATGCTGGACATGTCGACCTGGCGCTGGGTGACGGCGATGTTGCGCAACTGCACCTCGTCGCGCTACGCGCTCAACAAGAGCCGCATGGTCAGGCTCGCCGAATACAGCCGCGACTGCCTGATTGCGCTGCGCGAAGACACCGGCATCGAATACGACCACCGCACGCAAGGCACGCTGCAGCTGTTCCGCTACCAGAAGCAACTCGACGGCATGGCCAAGGACATCGAGGTGCTGCAGAGCGACGGCGTGCCTTTCGAGGTGCTGGATGCCTCGGGCTGCGTTGCCGCCGAGCCGGGCCTGGCACCAGTGCGCGAAAAGGTTGCCGGCGGCCTGCGCCTGCCCAATGACGAGACCGGCGACTGCTTCAAGTTCACCAACGAACTGGCGAAGCTCGCGGAAGGCCTCGGCGTCGAGTTCCGCTTCGGCGTCAAGCTCGAGGGCCTGCGCCAGCAAGGCAACCGCATCGTCGCCGTCAGCACCTCGGAAGGCGAGGTCGAGGCCGACATGTTCGTCGGCGCTCTCGGTAGTTTCACGCCGGCTTTCGTCAAGCCGCTCGGGCTCAACGTGCCGGTCTATCCGGTGAAGGGCTATTCGATCACCGTGCCGATAGTCGACGAGGCGCGCGCGCCGGTCTCCACCGTCATGGACGACACCTACAAGATCGCGATCACCCGCCTCGGCGACCGCATCCGCGTCGGCGGCATGGCCGAGATCGCCGGCTTCAACACCGATCTGTCGCCGTCGCGCAAGGCAACGCTGCAGTTCTCGGTCGAGGACCTGTTCGGCGGCGCCGGCGACCAGAGCCGCGCCACCTTCTGGAGTGGGCTCAGGCCGATGACGCCGGATGGCACGCCGGTCATCGGGCGCACGAAGTTCGACAACTTCTACCTCAACACCGGCCACGGCACACTGGGCTGGACCATGGCCTGCGGCTCGGGTCGCGTGCTCGCCGACATGATCGGTGGAAACCGCCCAGAGATCGACGTCGCCGACCTTTCGCTGTCGCGCTACGCGTAAAGCAGAGAGCTGGGCCGGCTTGCTTCGGCCCAGCTACTCCGCGGCCTTGAGCTCCTTTTTGCTCTCGACCGGTTCCGGCTCAACCTTCTTCGCGCCCGCGAAGATCTGCTGCGTCCAGGCGCCAAGCCGCTCCATGTAGAGATAAAGCACCGGCGTGACGAACAGTGTCAGCGTCTGCGACACGACGAGCCCGCCGACGACCGCGATGCCGAGCGGCTGGCGCAACTCAGCGCTGGCGCCAGTGCCCAGCGCGATGGGCAAGGTGCTCATCATCGCGGCGAATGTCGTCATCATGATCGGGCGAAACCGCATCAGGCAGGCCTTGTGAATGGCCTGCGCCGGCGCCATCCCGTCGCGCTGCAAGGTGAGCGCGACGTCGATCATCATGATCGCATTCTTCTTGACGATGCCGATCAGCATCAGAAGCCCGATAACGGCAATCACCGACAGATCGAAGCCAAGCCAGGAAAGCGCGAGCAGCGCGCCGACCGCCGCCGCAGGCAGACCGGAGAGGATGGTCAGCGGGTGGATGAAGCTCTCATAGAGCATGCCGAGCACGACATAGATGGTCAGGATTGCGCCAAGGATCAGCAGGCCCTGGTTGGCGGCGGCATCCTGGAAAGTCTTGGCCGTACCATAGTAGCTAGTGGTGACATTCGGCGGCATGCCGATCTGGGCCTTGAGCTTGTCGATCTCGGCGATGCTGTCGCCCAGGGCGACCTTGTCAGGCAGGTTGTAGGAGATGGTAACGGCGGGAAGCTGCCCTAGCTGGTTGACCGTCAGGGCACCCGCGACGCTTTCGATATGCGAATACGCGCTCAAGGGGATCAGCGTACCGTTGGCGCCGGCGACCTCGATGCCCGACAGACGTTCGGGAGTCCAGTCGATCTTCGGGTCGACCTCCATGATCACGTCGTAGCTATCGCTCGTTGTGTAGATGGTCGAAACCTGCTGCGTGCCGAAGCCGCCATAGAGCGTCGAGCGCAGCACGTCGGCCGTGATCCCGAGCGAAGCGGCCTTGTCGCGGTCGATGACGAGTTGCGCCTGAAGCGCATTGTTCTGCAGGTCGGAGCTGACATCGGCGAAAACGGTCCTTTCGGCTGTCATCGCGTCAGTCAGCTTCTGCGCCCACTGGTTCATCAGCCTTTCATCCAGGCTCTGGACAACCAGCTGGTACTGGCTGGCCGAGGCGCGCGCACCAACCGACAGGTTCTGCACCGGCGACATGAAGGCCTGTATTCCCGCTATCGGAGCCAATTGCCGGCGCAGCTCGACAAGTACCTGCTGCAGAGGCGGGCGCTCGGTCTTGGGCTTCAGTTCGACAAAAAGCCGGGCCGAGTTCATTGCACCTGAACCGCCGCCACCGCCGCCGACGTTGGAGGCGACATGGGCGACATAGGGCGATTTGGCGAAAACATCCGCAACCTGGGCCTGGAGTCCCTTCATCGCATCAAAGGAGATATCCTGGCGCGCCAGCGTCGTGACCTGAAGCTGGCTGATGTCTTCGAGCGGGAAAAAGCCCTTCGGCATGGTTTGCAGCTGATAGACGGTCATGCCGATCGTGCACAGGAAGATCGCGAAAACGAACGGGTGGAAGCGGAAGCAAAGCTTGAGCAATCTGTCGTAGCCGCGCAGGACCGCTTCGAAGCCGCGCTCGAGCATGCCGCCGAGCCCTGTATCGCTG
>NZ_JBFUKO010000268.1:0-7287 GCF_056400805.1 Aminobacter sp. P4_H6_2 | reverse complement strand
CCGTTGAAAGTCTCGATCTTGGCTTCACAGCCGGCCCGCAGGCTTAGTCCTGAACATAACAACGCTTGCGGGTGCCGGGCGCCGGGTCGCCGAACGTATCGTTGTCGCAGTCGACGCCGTCGCGGAAGACACCTTCTTCATATTGTCCGATCGTCCCGTAGCGAACGCGCTTGCGGCCGTAGAAGTCACAGAACTGGTTCTCGTTTGCGCAAACAACCCACCTGTTGCGACGAGGTTCACCGTATTCGCCACCATTGTCGCGACCGCCTCTGCCGCGTTGCACGATGTAGCACTCCTTGCGCAGGCCCGGTGCCGGGTCGCCGAATACGCGATTTGAGCAGCGCACTGCCGGTTCATCGATAAAGCGCGATGTGGTCCTGCCTTGCGCGCCGTAGACGACTTCAGCCGGGAACGGCAGCCGACATGTGCCACCTTCCGATGCGCAGCGGACCAGGCGCTGCTGTTGAGCGGAGGCAGGGCTGGGGGTGAACGTCGACACGGTCGCAGCAAGACCAGCGACGCAAATGGATGCGAAAGCCGTCCGCATCGTAAGGGTGTGGGCGATTGACACTGGATATATGTCCTTGGTTCGTTGTGCTGATCGACGTTAAAAGCCGCGTCTTGAACGCATGATGAACGAGGCTTATTAGCGATTGGTCGTTTCCTTGGCTGCCCTTTTTTGCTTTGGGAAGCGCAGCGCCGCAATCAATGTTGGCCCTACCGATTGCCAAATTGCCCTACCAGGACGCCGCAGCCTCCGCATCTGCCGCCCATACCCCAGCGTCCGCAAGGGCTTGCGCAGCAAGAATGCAAGCTTTCGATCCATTAGAGATATCTTATTGAAATGTTAGAGGAAATTCCGTCCACAGCCGCATGACGTCAATAACTAGACTCTTTTAATCATGTATTGTACCTCGCGGTCGTTCAAACGGAATCGCAAGTACCATCATGAAATTCCCAAGCCTGTTTGCAGCGGCGCTGGTCTCCAGCACCGCTCTCTCCTCCTATGCGCTTGCGCAAGCCCAACAGCCCATCATCGAATTTGAAGGCAACCTCGCCTACGGCCAAGGTGATGGCGGGCTCGGCATCTTCATGCCCTTCCTGCTCGACAGCGGCGACGGCGTCTTCTTCGATGCCAGCGGCAGCTTTATCGAAGGCTCGGCGCGGCAGGCGTCGTTCGGCATGGGCTACCGCCACCGCTACGGCAATGACTGGCTGCTCGGCGCTTATGGCTATCTCGACATCTTCAACAGCGACCTCGGCAATAGCTTCCACCAGCTGTCCTTCGGCGCGGAAGTCATCGGCAACAGCTTCGAGGCGCGCACCAACGTCTACCTGCCGCTGACCGACGCCAAGCAGGTCGAAAACCTGAGCCGTGCCTTCATCTCCGGCAATGAGCTCAAGTTCCAGGGCGGGCGCGAAGTCGCGCGCGGCGGCGCGGACATCGAAGCAGGCGTGCGCGTTCCGATCTTCCCCGACGACATGAAAGCCCAGATGAAGGTTTTCGGCGGCAGCTACTGGTATGAGGGCGACGGCATCGACGACACATTGGGCGTCAAGGCACGCGCCGAACTCACCTTCGCCGGCCTGCCCGGCGTTTCCGGCTCGACGCTGTCGCTTGGCACCTCGGTTTCATACGACAACGAAGACCGCACGGAGTTTGGCTTCACCGCCCGCCTGCGTGTGCCCCTTGGCGGCAACAGCAACAGCAAGGCAGCCTTCGACCCGATGTTCCAGCGCGTCGAGCGGGCCGATTTCGTCCGCACCCATGCTGGTGCTACGGGCGCTGTCGAGGCGGCGGAATTCGTCTCGAATGGAAACGCTATCGGCAAAGTCGTCAGCATCTCGGCCGCCACAGGCGACGCCGCGGCTATCAACGAGGCGCTCACCACCGCCGGCACCAATGCGCTTGTGCTGGCAAATGGCGGCATCTCGCTCGGCCAGACATTGCTGCTCGGCGCCGATCAGCACATGCTCGGCGGCGGCGGTTCGATCGCTGTGCGCGGCGCCAACAGCCGGCTTGTGGCCGCTTTCCGCAATGACGGCCAAGCGACGACACTCAGGGGTCTCAATCCCACTGCGAACGTCGTAACCATGGGCACCGGCAGCGAGGTCGCCAACCTCGCCATTTCAGGCGGGCTCGCGGGCATTGCGAGCAATGGCACCTCGAACATATCGATCCGCAACGTGGACATTTCGAAGACCGCCGGCGACGGCATCCGCCTCGACAACGTGGCTGGCGCAACCATCGCAGGCGCTTCCATCCACGACCTCTACATCTGTGACAACAACACCGCTTGCGAATTCGCGGTGGGCAAGCCGAACCTGGCACCCTTTGCCGCGATCAGCGCGCTCGGCACCAGCGGGCTCACGGTGCAGGATACCGTGATCGACAGCGTCACCTACGGCATCTTCGCCGGCAGCCGTATCAATGACAAAGGCTGGCCACCTGTCATCACCAACGCGGCCAACGACATCACCATCGACAATGTCACCATCTCCAAGTCCCGACGCGAGGGCATCTTGCTCGTCGCAGCCAACGACGTTGAGATGAACAAGGTCACCATCGACAATTCCGCGCAGGGGCTCGACATGGATCTGGTGGTGCTTCAGGGCACCTCCGATGTGACCATCACCGACATGACGCTCAAGGGCGGGGTCAACGGGCTGATGCTCGTCACCTCCAGCACCTTGCCTGAGGAGGCCGTCACCACCAATGTACGTGTCGACGGGCTCAAGGTCGACGGCACGCGCAACGCCGGCATCTTCCTCAACCCGGTCGCCGGCATCAGCTTCAAGGATGTCACCATCACCAATGCTGGCACCTACGGTGCCTTCATCTATGGCAGCGAGTGGTCATTCCTGGGCGGTCCGGTGAAGGACATCGACTTCGGCAACATGCGGGTCATAGATGCCGCCAAGGCCGGGCTCTATTTCTCCGGCCCGGCCGAGAACATCCGCGGCGACGTCACCGTTGTCGGCACGCCACTCAATTGTCTCGCCGACCAGGGCAAGTGGTCAGCCACGTCGCTGACCCAGAGTGCCGGCTCGGTCCTGACGCTCAATGGCAACGAACTCGTCGCCAGCAAGCTGATGACCTCCTGCAAGTGATGATGACCGGCCCTCGCGACATCGTTCGCGAGGGCCACCCCATGGCAGAAAATCGCAGTTGCCTGCGCGCTCTGCTATAAGTGGCGGCGCCGGAAACGGAGGCCGCCGTGACGCTTGCCCCAAAACTTGTCCTGCTTGCCGTCGGAAGCACGCTGGTCAGCCTGGGGCTCGCGATTGTCGGCGCTGGTGGAATTAGTGCGTACTTTTCAAATCCGGCGCGCACCGCAGCCGTCATCATCACCATCGTTCTGTGGGTAGTCGCCCTTTTCAGCAACGCAAATCTCAGCCCCGGCGAACGGGAAGACCGCTCCGACCGCTGGGTGCTTGCGGCCTTCGGCGTAATCGCCCTGCTCAATGTTTTCCTGCCCGCCTACACCGACCGCCTCGACGTCTGGACCATCGGCGGCGACACCATCCGGTGGATCGGCGTCGCCCTGTTTGCCGCAGGCGGCATCCTGCGACTGTGGCCGGTCTTTGTGCTTGGCAATCGTTTCAGCGGGTTGGTCGCAATCCAGCCGGGCCACAGGCTGGTCACGTCAGGCATCTATTCCGTCATCCGCAATCCAAGCTACCTCGGCCTGCTGGTCAATTCGCTCGGCTGGGCGCTCGTCTTCCGCTCAGGCGTGGGCCTGGTGCTGACCGCGCTGACCCTCCTGCCCCTGCTCGCGCGCATCGCGTCGGAGGAACGCCTGTTGCGCGGACATTTCGGCGCCGAATACGACGCCTACGTCAGCCGTACCTGGCGCCTCGTACCCGGCCTCTTTTGAGCGGCGCTCACTCCTTCGGCGCAACGCATTGTTTGTCGCGAAACAGCGCCCATTCCTCGCAGATCCGTCCATCAGGCAGATGGCAGTAACCCAACGCGTTGCCGGCGCTGTCCTTGGTGATCTCGGAACGTCCGCCGATATTGCCGCAATGAACCGAAGCGGGGTTGGCCATGCCGATAGGGTTTTGCACCGGAGCAGCAGCAGCACCCATCATCACAAATGAAAGTGCGGCAAGGCCCGTCGCTGTTTTCACAAGCTGTCGCATCACACCCTCCAAAACAAAGAAACCCGGGTTTTGCCCGGGCTTCTTTTAATCCATCCTCAGCTGTCGAGGAAGCTTCTTAGCTTGCGCGAGCGGCTCGGATGCTTGAGCTTGCGCAGCGCCTTGGCCTCGATCTGGCGAATACGTTCGCGGGTGACCGAAAACTGCTGGCCGACCTCTTCGAGCGTATGGTCGGTGTTCATGCCGATGCCGAAACGCATGCGCAGCACACGTTCCTCGCGCGGGGTGAGCGAAGCCAGCACGCGCGTGGTCGTCTCGCGCAGATTGGCCTGGATCGCCGCGTCGATCGGCAGGATCGCCATCTTGTCTTCGATGAAGTCGCCGAGGTGCGAATCCTCCTCATCGCCGACAGGCGTTTCGAGCGAAATCGGCTCCTTGGCGATCTTCAGCACCTTGCGCACTTTTTCGAGCGGCATGGCGAGCTTTTCGGCCAGTTCTTCCGGCGTCGGCTCGCGGCCGATCTCGTGCAGCATCTGGCGCGATGTCCGGACGATCTTGTTGATCGTCTCGATCATGTGCACCGGAATGCGGATAGTGCGGGCCTGGTCGGCGATCGAACGCGTGATCGCCTGCCTGATCCACCAAGTCGCATAGGTCGAGAACTTGTAGCCGCGACGGTACTCGAACTTGTCGACAGCCTTCATCAGGCCAATATTGCCCTCCTGGATCAGATCCAGGAACTGCAGGCCGCGGTTGGTGTATTTCTTGGCGATCGAGATGACGAGACGGAGGTTGGCTTCCACCATCTCCTTCTTGGCCATCGCTGCTTCGCGCTCGCCCTTCTGCACCTGATTGACGATCTTGCGGAATTCCAGGATCGAGATCGCCGTTTCGGTGGCGAGGTTCTGGATTTCGGCGCGCAGGTCGCGGATGGCATCCTTCTCGTTCTTGGTGAACTCCTTCCAGCCACGGCTGGACAGGTTGGCGATCGAACGGGTCCAGTTCGGATCGAGTTCCGAACCCTGATACTCGCGCAGGAACTCCTCGCGGCGCACACCGTAGCTTTCGGCGAGACGCAGCAGCTTGCCTTCGTTCTGCACCAGGCGCTTGTTGATGTCGTAGAGCTGCTCGACAAGTGCCTCGATGCGGGCGTTGTTGAGCGACAGCGACTTCACCGCCTTGAYSAGCTGGTCCTTCAGCTCCTTSAGSCGRCGGTCCTGGCTCGGCGACAGCGTGCCGGCAGCAGCGAGACGGTTCTCGACCTGCTGGTCCTGCAGCTTGCGCAGCTTCTTGTAGGTGTCGGCGATGACGTCGAGGGTTTCCATGACCTGCGGACGCAGTTCCGCTTCCATGGCAGCCAGCGACAGGCTTGCCTCGTCATCTTCCTCGTCATCTTCTTCGCCGCGGGTGTCGGCGCCGACATTGGTGATGTCGTCTTCTTCATCACGGCCACCGCGACGCGACTTGTCGTCGGTCTTGGCCTTGGCGTCTTCGTCGACGCGCTCGACCACTGGCGCCTGCTTGGCCTCGGGGCCGGCATAGGTCGCTTCGAGATCGATGATCTCACGCAGCAGGATTTTTGCTTCGTTGAGTTCGTCGCGCCAGATGATGATGGCCTGGAAGGTCAGCGGGCTTTCGCAAAGACCAGCGATCATCGTCTCGCGGCCGGCCTCGATGCGCTTGGCGATGGCGATTTCGCCTTCGCGCGACAAAAGCTCCACCGAACCCATTTCGCGCAGATACATGCGCACGGGATCGTCGGTGCGGTCCGTCGGCTCTTTTTTGGTCGTGGTCGCAGCAACAGCCGTGCCAGTCTGCTCGGCCAGCTCGTTGGCGTCTTCTTCGGCGTCCGACTCGCTCTTTTCGCCTTCGGCTTCCTCGCCGGTCTCGTCGTCTTCGACCACGTTGATGCCCATATCGGAAAGCATCGACATGGTGTCTTCGATCTGTTCGGAGGTCACTTCCTCCGAGGGCAGCACCGAATTCAGCTCGTCCATAGTGACATAGCCGCGCTTCTTCGCGACTTTGATCATCTTCTTGACAGCGTCATCGGAAAGGTCGAGCAAAGGTCCGTCTGGGGCGCCTTCGCGTTCAGTCTCGACCTCTTCCTTTTCTTTTGTCGCCATTCTTCGCTTCTCCAGGCGGCCCGTCAGCCGCTTAAACTCTTAGACAGTGCAAATCAGATGCGCTCATCGAACCTGCGCCTGAACTGCCAGTAGCTGCACCTGTGTTAAGTCCAGATTAACCGTGATATCTGTGGCGGAATATCTTCCTGTCCAGTGACAAGCGCCCCAATCCGCATTTTCAGGCCATCGACACGACTGGCGGCCCGGCCGCCGGTTAACTTTTTCGAATCGACCTGATTCCGTCATTCCGTCGGAAGGTCAAGCGCCTCTCGCATGATTCGCACCAAAAAAGCGAATCAAATGCGGGATAATCGGTCCGCCGCGTCAGTTGCGACCGCTACGACCCGACGACACCCCGAAGCCTTCGATAAGCGCTTCGGTGGCCTGCACGTCATGAAACTGCGCCTGAACTTCCACCAGATGTCGGTAGTTTTCGTCGGTAGGATCGGTAGCCAGCGCGGCCTCGGCCTGTTTCAGCTCCTTATGTAAGGTGCGGGCGCTGCGGTGCAAGTGCAACGCCTGCGCGAAGGCGTCGCGGGCATCCTCGATCGCCGCATCCTCAAATGCCGTCCACTGCCGGGCGCGTCGCGCCAGCGCCACGGCACGTTCCCACATCTCGGCACAGGACGCGCGTTCGATCGCCGCCACCACCGCTTCGCGCGTATTGGCCTCGCCATGCGCCATGGCGTCGATCAGCACCGAATGCAGCTGCTTGAGATCGCCATGGCTGAGGTCGAGGCGTTCGACATGCTCGAAATTCTCGTCGATCAGCGAGGGGTGATTGACAAGCGCCACCACAAGGGCTGCCTCGCGCAACGGCATGATACCGCCGGCGCGCTTGACCATCGCCGAGCGCGCCAGGCTTTCGGACACGGCGAACCGGCCGGCCTTGGCGCCCGTGCCGCCCTTGTTCCATTGGCCGCGCTCGCCGCCCTTGTTGAACGACCCCTTGTTGCGGTCGCCCTGGCCCTGCTGGCGCCCGCGCTGGTTGCCGAAGAAATTCAGCACGCGTTCGCGCATCTCCTGCTGGTAGTGGTAGCGGACACTCTCGTCCTTGATC
>NZ_JBFUKO010000267.1:0-7345 GCF_056400805.1 Aminobacter sp. P4_H6_2 | reverse complement strand
AGGCGTGACCGCTGCGATCATCACACTTGCCCTGCAGTCGCTGGGCCATGGCGACAACAGGCTCTATGACGGTTCATGGACAGAATGGGGCGGCATGTCCGACACCCCGGTGGTGACGGGGAAAGCATGAGCATGGCCGTCGACCGCTGCGAAAATATTGAAGTCACGGTCACCTTTCTGGAGATGCATGTGCCGCCGGCCTACACGCCGCCGCTGCCAGTCAATCRCCAGATAGCGCTGCTCAAGACCCGTGACATTCCGCTGCATTATTATCGCTATCTAGCCGACCGTGTCGGCCGCAAATGGCATTGGGTCAACATTCTCAGGCTCGACGACGAGGAACTTGCCGCTGGCCTGCACCGCGAAGACCGCGACATCAGGGTGCTTTATCTCGATGGTGCGCCTGCCGGCTTCATGGACCTCAAGCCGCATCTGCCCGATGAGGTCGAATTGGCCTATTTCGGCATGATGGACCATGCCATGGGGCAGGGGATCGGGCGCTGGTTCCTCGGCGCGGCGATCGATGCCGCATGGTCCTACAGACCGCACCAGGTGACAGTCCAGACCTGTACGCTCGACCATCCGGCAGCCCTGCCGCTCTATCAGAAGATGGGCTTTTCGCCCGTCGCGCAGAAGACGGAAACGGTTCGGACGATGACCTTTGCCGAGCGTGCGGCAAGCGTGATGCGACCGTGATCGCACACAACCCCGGCTGAACTGTCCGTTCATCGCGTCTTCAGCTTGGCTCAGGCCTTTTCCRCTGCATCAGATTCGACCGGATCGGTCGAAATATGCAAGGAGAATGAAGATGTTGAACCGCCGTACGCTTGCCGCCGCGCTGATCGCCGTGCTTGCCGCACCGTCTTACGCCGCAGCACAAGCGACGACGCCATCGGCGTCGCAAATCGAGCGCCAGCTCCAGGCGGCGCCAACGACGAGGCTCCAGCCCAACCAGCGCGTCACGGTTCGCGAATTCAAGCGCCGGCCGGATTTGCGCCGCATGGCGCCCTCGATTGACATCCAGTCGATCAACTTCGCCTTTGGCTCGGCCGAGGTGCCTTATTCGCAATATGGCAAGGTGGAAAACATCGCCAACGCGCTGGACCGCATCCTGCGCCGCGATCCCGAGGCGCGTGTGCTGATCGAAGGCCACACCGATGCCGTGGGTTCGTTTTCCGCCAACCAGGCGCTGTCGGAGCGCCGTGCTGCTTCGCTCAAGCAGACGCTGGTGCGCCAGTTCGGAATTCCGCGCTATGCGCTGGAAACGGTCGGCTATGGCGAAGAGTTCCTGCTCGTGCCGACCCAGAACGAGAATTGGCGCAACCGCCGCGTGACGCTGCGCCGCTACGACGCCTTCATCCGGTAAGAGCCTGCTCGCATCGATCATTTATGGAGCCCGGCTTGCAAGAGCCGGGCTTTACGCTGCCATACCACGAAAATTTTCTGCGTCGGAAATCGGGTGGGCGAGCGCCTGTGCTCGCCATAACTTGCGGCAATCGATCAACCAGGATTGCCGCTATGACCATACTCTTCCAGGCACTTCCCACCGATGCGGTGAAGGCTCTCCAGCACGGCGCCCCGGATGCCTATGGCATGACGCCCGAGCGCAAGATTTCGGATGGCGTTGGCGTGCCTTGTCGCCATTGCCTGACCAATGTCGCGGCGGGTAAGCCTTACCTCGTGCTGGCATATCGCCCATTCCCGGAACTTCAGCCCTATGCCGAAACGGGCCCGATCTTCCTGCATGCTGAGGAATGTCCACGTGCGGCTGAGACCCGCGAGTTGCCGGAGCTGTTCGCCAAGACCAAGGACTACATCCTGCGCGGCTACAGTGCGGACGATCGCATCGTCTATGGCACCGGTGCGGTGACGCTGACGCCCGAGATTGTCGGCTGGGCGGCAATGTTGCTCCAGCGCCCGGACGTGGCCTACGTGCACATGCGATCGGCAAAGAACAWTTGCTATCAGTGCCGGATCGAGCGGGACGAGCCGATGACGTCAAGCGGCGCCGATATCTGACTGAAAACGAAAAAAAGCCCGCCGCATCGCTGCGACGGGCTTTGGCATTTTGCCTGAAACGGTTCTAATTGAACTTGTACTTCGCGCCGACGCGGACTGTATGGAAGGCTGGAACTGTCTCCCAGAAGTCGCCGCTGTCGTAGTCTTGGCCTTCGTAGCGCGAATAACGGTACTCGAGATTGACAGCTACGTTGTTGGTTACAGCGGTTTCAAGGCCGCCACCGACGGAGAAACCGCCAACACTCCAATCCCTGCTGTCGGACATATCGGCAAAGGTGATCTCTTCCCTGACATGCTGCCAGCTATAGCCGCCGAGCACGTAGCCAAGGGTCGACTCATTGAGCTTTGCACCAACACGGGCGAGAACATCGAAACCGTAGTCGGCGGTAGCCTCGTATCGTGCACCACCAAGCGCCAGATCGTCTGCCAGCTGCGTCGTCATGCCGGAATAACGGCCGTCGATCTGCAGACCGGCAACCCAGATGCCATTGAACTCATGGTCGTAGCCGACGCTCAATTCGCCGAAGGCGCCGTCGCCACCGAAGCCGTTGAAGGTGGCCGCGCCCGCAGCGAGATTGATTTCATCGGTGATTGCACCCGCCCCAAGCGCGCCGCCGACATAAAAGCCCGTCCAACTATAGGCCGGCGCCGCAATTGACGCACCACCGCCATTCTGGCCACCGATGCGGTAGTTGGCGCCGACGTGGAATGTATGCGTTGACGGCTCGATGTTGAGGAGAGCTCCTCCAAGATCGGCAACGGTGTCATTGCCATAGTTGGCGTAGCGATATTCGCTCTTGACGGTCCAGTTGCCACTGACCGCAGTTTCCATACCCAGCCCGAGAAGGTAGCCGCTGCGGTCGTCTTCAAATTCAATTGGTGTGCCGGCCAGGGTTCCGTCGAGCTTGAAATGCTGCCAGCTGTAGCCGCCGAGAACGTAACCCAGCGTATTGGAGGTCAGCAAATAGCCAGCTCGCGCCGCGACATCAAAGCCGTAATTGTTGTTGAGCGAGGCGTCCAATGTGCCATCCGAGGATTCCAGGGAAAGCCCAACATTGCCAAAACGACCATCGACCAAGGCGCCCAGAAGAAAGCGTTCTGACACCATGTAGTCGTAACCGGCCGTCACCTCGCCAAAGAAGCCGCCGCCGCCGAGATCCGGCATGCCGATTCGTTCGGGGCCGTTAGGATTGGCTATTTCGAGCCCGTGCTTGACAGCACCAACGCCGCCGCCGACACCGATATAGATGCCGCTCCAGTTGAAACCCGCAGCGGCCGGCGCTTCCGTTGATACTGCATCCGCTGCGTTTGATGCCGAAGAGATTGCAACTGCTGACACTGCGCCCAGCAAAAGCGCTATAAAAGTCTTACCAAATTTCATCACTACTGCCCCACTACCAATACTGGCTGTTTGGCACGGAGGCCTTCCGCGCGATGCAACATAAATGTCACATTCAGTTTGAAACCGGTGAGCCGAATTCGTTTCGGGAAATCTGTCGACAGGTGCTAAAAATCGCGTGGGAAGCCAATGACATAAAGCCCGCCGCATCACTGCGACGGGCTCCTTCTTTATTGATACAGCAGACTTAAGCCGCCAGCGCGGACTTGGCTTCCGTCATCTCATAACCCAGGGCTTCGGCGACGGCGCGATTGGTGATGCGGCCACGATGCACATTGAGGCCGTTGYGCAGATGCGGCTCGTCGGCGAGCGCCTGGAGGCCACGGTCGGCCAGCGCCAGGCCGTAATGCAGCGTGGCGTTGTTGAGCGCATGGGCCGAAGTCACCGGCACGGCACCCGGCATGTTGGCGACACAGTAATGGATGATGCCGTCGACCTCGTAGGTGGGGTCGGCGTGGGTGGTGGCGTGCGAAGTCTCGAAGCAGCCGCCCTGGTCGATGGCGACGTCGACAAGCACCGCGCCCTTCTTCATGCCGGACAGCATCTCGCGGCTGACCAGCTTGGGCGCCGCCGCCCCTGGAATAAGTACGGCACCGATGATGAGATCGGCGGAGAAGCACTCTTCCTCGAGCGCTTCGACAGTCGAATAGCGCGTGTGGACACGGCCAGCGAAAAGATCATCGAGCTGGCGCAGGCGCGGGATCGAACGGTCGATGATGGACACATCGGCGCCGAGACCGGCGGCCATGCGGGCGGCATGCAGGCCAACGACACCGCCGCCGATGACCGCGACCTTTCCCGGCAGCACGCCAGGCACGCCGCCAAGCAGCACGCCACGGCCACCATAGGCCTTCTGCAATGCCGTGGCGCCTGCCTGGATTGCCAGACGACCGGCCACTTCCGACATCGGAGCCAGCAAAGGCAGGCCGCCGCGCTCGTCGGTCACGGTTTCATACGCGACCGCAGTCACCCCCGACGCGAGCAGCCCCTTGGTCTGCTCCGGATCGGGCGCAAGATGCAGATAGGTGTAGAGGATCTGGCCTTCGCGCAACTGCGCCCATTCATTGGGCTGCGGTTCCTTGACCTTGACGATCATGTCGGAGCGGGTGAACACCTCTTCGGCGGTCTTGGCGATCTGGGCGCCGGCCGCACGGTAGGCGTTGTCATCTGCGCCGATCCCGGCACCCGCGCCTGTCTCGACCAGGACGTCATGGCCATGGGCGACGTATTCGCGAACCGAGCCGGGGGTCAGCCCGACGCGGTATTCATGATTCTTGATTTCCTTGGGGCAACCTACGCGCATTTCCTGCTCCTCCGCAGCCGTTTTGGCCGTCGTTCCCTGATGACGAAGTCAATCACGAATCGTTCCGAATATGTTTGCGAAAAAGGTTGCGCTACCGCAGGTTGATCGATAATTTTTGCGCACATCCTCTGTATTGTCGAAGGAAATTCGAAGAATGCCGTTGGACAGGATCGATATCGCTATTCTGGACGCGCTTCAGAAGGATGGGCGGATGCCCAACGCGGCGCTGGCCGAAAAGATCGGGCTGTCGCAATCAGCCTGTTCGCGTCGCCTCGACAACCTCGAAAAGTCAGGCATCATCAGTGGTTATCATGCCAGGCTTTCGAGCGCGGCACTCGGTCACCAGATGACGGTGATCGTGCATATCTCGCTGTCGGGACAGTTCGAAAAAACGCTTTCGGATTTCGAGGTCGCGGTGAAGCGCTGCCCCAACATCCTGTCTTGCCATCTCATGTCGGGCGAATACGACTACATCCTGCGCATCGCCGCCCGCGACTTGCCCGATTATGAGCGCATCCACAAGGAATGGCTGTCGGCCATGCCGCATGTCATCAAGATCAACTCGTCATTCGCCTTGCGCGAGATTGTCGACCGCATGGCCACGGGCATGCGGCCGGATCTGGCGTGACCGCAAGCAATGGCTTCAGCGGATGATTCCGGCCTCGGTAACGATCCTGTCCATGGGAATGTCGTGCGGCTGCGGGAAGATCGTTGCAATGCGCGTGATCTCGTAGCCTACGCCTATGACCAGTGCCTTTTTCGGCAACGCGGCCAGTGTTCGGTCGAAGAAACCGCCGCCATAGCCTAGCCGGTAGCCCATAGCGTCGAAGCCGACGAGTGGGGCAATGACGATATCGGGGATGACCTCCGGGCTGGCGACAGGGACGGGTATGTTCCAGACGCCACGTTCGAGCTTGTCGCCCGGTGCATAGGCGCGAAAGATCAGCGGTCGACCCAACTCGATTGCGATTGGCAGCGCCGACTTGCCGCCGCGCGCATTGACCGATGCCAGCCATGGCCGAAGGTCCGGCTCGCCCCGGAACGGCCAGTAGAGGCTGACCATCTTGCCCGCCACATCGCCGGTGACTTGGTCGAGCCCCTGCGCGATCAGGCCGGCCATGGCCGTGCGAACGTCAGCGGGGATGGCAAGTCGGGATTCGATCAGCCTTGCGCGCTCGGCTTTGCGCCAGCGCCTGACATCCGGCCATTCCGGCGCGGGCACGGCGCGGAATTCGGGATCAAGCTCATGCATGAAACATGGCGGCGAGGCGTATTGCGCCGGTTGTTCGTCGTCGAGATCGGCCATGTCGCACCTTTTTGAGGTTTCGAGCAGCGTCGAGCCTAGTCCTGCATGCTGGCTGCCTGTGGTCAACGGGCGACATCGCGCTGGCCGAACAGGTCGCAAAGCGTCTGGACCAATCCATTCCCCCGCAGCCTGTCGCGCTGCTGTCACGCGAGTCGGCTGGACTCGCGCGGATTTTGGCGCGACATTTGATCTTTGGGACGCCGGCTAAATACTGTCAGTTCATTTCCTGGAGAATGAAAATGTCCAACATGGTTCACCCTATGTCTCGTCGTTCCTTTCTTGCCGGATCGGCCGCGGCGAGCGCTCTTGTGATGCTGCACCCGTTTTCGGCGCGCGCCCAGGCCAATCAGGCGCATCTGCGCATCATGGAAACGACCGACCTGCACGTGCACGTCTTTCCCTATGACTACTACGCCGACAAGCCGAACGACACGATGGGTGTTGCCCGCACGGCCACGATCATCGACGCCATCCGCACTGAAGCCACCAACTCGATCCTGGTCGACAATGGCGACTTCCTGCAGGGCAACCCGATGGGCGACTACATGGCCTATCAGCGCGGCATGAAGGACGGCGACGTCCACCCGATCATCAAGGCGATGAACACGCTGGGCTATGATTGCTCGACACTCGGCAATCACGAGTTCAATTACGGGCTCGACTACATGTTCAAGGTGCTCAACGGCGCCAATTTCCCGGTCGTCTGCTCGAATCTGACCAAGGGCGAACTGGCCGCCGACGCGACCAAGGACGAACTGTTCCTCAAGCCCTACGTGATCCTCGACAAGAAGGTGAAGGACGGTTCGGGTGCCGAGCATCCTATCCGCATCGGCCTGATCGGTTTTGTGCCTCCGCAGGTGATGACCTGGGATTCCAGGCATCTGCAGGGCAAGGCGATGACCCGCGACATCGTCAAGGCAGCTCAAGCCTGGGTGCCGCAGATCAGGGAACAGGGCGCCGATATCGTCATCGCACTCTCGCACTCCGGCATGGGCACGCCGCAAGCCGCGGAAAACCTGGAAAACGCCTCGATCCTGCTCGCTGGCGTCGACGGCATCGACGCGATAGTTACCGGCCATAGCCATCTCGACTTCCCCGGTCCGAAATTCGACAAGGTCGACGGTGTCGACAACGCCAAGGGCACGATCAATGGCAAGCCGGGTGTGATGGGTGGCTTCTGGGGCTCCCATCTCGGCTTGATCGATCTTCTGCTCGAGCGCGACGGCAATGCCTGGAAGGTCATCAGTTCGACGAGCGAGGCACGCCCCATTTCCAAGCGCGTCGACAAGAAGGTGGTGCCGACAGTCGAGAGCAAGCC
>NZ_JBFUKO010000266.1:0-7347 GCF_056400805.1 Aminobacter sp. P4_H6_2 | reverse complement strand
GTGTTCCCCTCTGGAGGTTCGCCTTAATCGGCACTTCCAATCAAACTCAGCCGGATCTTCTTGGATCCGGCTTTTTTGTTGCCTGAATTCAGGCTGGAGCGGCTTCCGTCTGTTTGGTCGCGCGAGGATGTTCTGGCGCGTTGCAGTAGGGCATCCCCTTACCGAAAGTCGCCCCTAAGACACTGGCCGACGTTCCGAGCGGCCCGCGTAACAGTGACATGTAACCCCCGGTAACGTTCCTCGAAGCCTCTGACGCGCCTAGTTTTTAGGTGGACGCGGTGATGGCGCGCCGGGAGATGGGGGCATCACCCGAACGTGCCAGGTTCAGGCAACGCGCCGCGTCCAGCAGATTGCCAACGGAACAAAACGTTGGCCACGAAGCGGCGGACCTGCCGTCCCGCCTCCCCGGAACGGTCCGCAAAAAGCGGCACTCGAGGATTTGCTCGAGTGCCGCTTTTGATTTGTCCTGACAGTCGCTGACTTGTCGCTCACATGTAGAGCTTGGCAGGGTCCTGGCCCGCGTAGAGCTGGCCCACCTCGGCCGCGTAGCCGTTGAACAGCTGGGTCGGCACCAGCTCGCCGGTGGCCAGTACGCGTTCCTTGGCCTGGCTCCAGCGTGGGTGAGGAATCTCGGGGTTCACATTGGCCCAGAAGCCATATTCGCTCGGCTGGATCGCTTCCCACAGGCCGACAGGTTGTTCGGCGACGAAGTCGATCTTCCGGATCGATTTGATCGACTTGAAACCGTACTTCCACGGCAAGGCGAGCCGCAGCGGCGCGCCGAACTGCTTGGCCAGCGGCTTGTCGTAGGCCCCGGTGACGAGGAAGGGCAGGTCGAGCGCAGCTTCTTCGATGGTGACGCCTTCGATGTAGGGCCAGGGGTAGACGAAGTCGTTCTGGCCGGGCGCCATGGCAGGATCGAGGAAGGTTTCGAAACGGATGAATTTTGCGTCCGCTTTCGGACTGGCGAGCGCCACCAGGGACTTGAGCGGAAAGCCGCTCCACGGAATGGTCATCGACCAGGCCTCGACGCAGCGGTGGCGGTAGAGCCGCGTCTCCAGCGGGAATTTGCGGATCAGGTCATCGATGGCAAGCGTCATCGGTTTGTCGACAAGGCCGCCGATCTCGACTTCCCAAGGCCGCGTCTTGAGCTGCTGGGCGTTGGCTGCGATCTCCTTGTAGGTGCCGTATTCGTAGAAATTGTTGTAGTTGGCGTTGATCTCTTCGGGCGTCAGCGGCCGGTCGAGCTTGTAGGCCGTGTTCGGCTTGGCGGGATAGAGATCGGCTGTGGGGTCGGCGTCTTCGGCGCGTGCTCGCCGGGGCAGGGCAGCAGCGGCGAGGCCAAGGCCCATGCCAGCCAGAATGGTGCGGCGGTTGAGGAATATCTCTTCGGGCGTGGCCAGAGCTTCCGATATCGCCCAGGACGGGCGGCGATGTATGAATGCCATCAGTGGTTCTCCCCTCAGCCAAGCCCTAAGTTCGGCCGGGCCGGATGCGAAATCAACGGTAATGCCTTCACATACGAGTGCGAACGGCCCGTTGTTACAGCGCATGGCCGATACTGGTCATCAAGAGACTGTGAAGAGGAGGACCGGGCGGCGGTGACGCCRGCCGGTCTACGTGTTCAGGCAGCCTTGCCGCCTGACTGCATCGCCTCGTCGGCGAGGCGGCCGGTGAGCTCGGCCATATGGTCGAAGTCGGCGCGGTAGGTGGCAGCACCAGCGGTTGCCGAGCGTAGCTCGATGATCAGGTCGCCGATCTCCGATTGCGGCATGGTCGCCTCGACCACGTCCCAGCCGGGCCAGCCCGAACGAGCGTCATAGCCGAGGATTTGACCGCGGCGCTGCGGCACCAGCGCGATGATGCGCGCTGTGGCATCGGACGGCGTGAAGATCTCGACCTTCATGACAGGTTCGAGCAGCACCGGCGAACAGCTTGGCATGCCTTCCTTCATTGCGATCCTGGCCGCCATCTGGAAGGCCATGTCGGAGGAATCGACCGAGTGGAACGAGCCGTCCGACAGGTTGACCGCGATATCGACAACCGGAAAGCCAAGCGGGCCGGTCTTGAGGAACTCGCGCGCGCCTGCTTCAACCGACTGGATGTACTGTTTGGGCACGACACCGCCGGTGATGGTGTCGGTGAACTCGAAGCCCGAACCGCGCGGCAGCGGCTTGATCTCGATGACGACGTCGCCGAACTGGCCGTGACCGCCGGACTRCTTCTTGTGGCGGCCGCGCTGCTGGACGGACTTGCGAATGGTTTCGCGATAGGGAACCGCCGGCGCATGGCCTTCGACGGCGATCTGATTGCGTCCTTCGAGCCGCTCGCGCACGACCCGCAAATGCATCTCGCCATGGCCCGACAGCACCGTCTCGGCAGAATCCTGATTGTGGTGCAAGGTGAGCGAAGGGTCTTCTTCGGCAAGGCGCTGGATCGCCGCCGACATCTTGACCTCGTCCTTGCGCTCCTTGGGGCGAAGGGCGAAGGCATAGACCGGCTTCGGCGGCGCGAGGCTGACCAGCGGCTTGGTGCCGCCTTTGGCCGAGGTCAGAGTCTGGCCGGTCGAGACATTGTCGAGCTTGCCGAGTGCCACCGTGTCGCCGGCACCGGCAGTGGCAAGCTTGGACTGATCCTTGCCAAGCATGCGGTAGATGCCCGAGACCTTGGCGGTGTCGGTTGCGTTGAGCCAGAGTTCGGCGCCATCGGTGACTTGACCAGAGAGAATGCGCGACACCGACAGCTTGCCGGCATGCGAGGTGTGTATGGTCTTCATCACCTGAACCACGGACGCATTGCCGTCGCCCAGGCCAAGCCGCTTGCGTGTCGCCTCGACATCGGGTGCGTCATGGYGGATGGCCTTGAGCAGCCTCAGCGTGCCATTGCCCTTTTCGGCCGAGCCGATGAGCACCGGGGTGACGGTGCCATCGCGCAGATCGGCGGCGAGGTCGTCGAAGATCGCGTCCTTGGGAGGCTCGATCTCTTCGAGCAATTGTTCCATCAGCTGGTCGTCATGGTCGGCAAGGGTTTCGAGCATGGCGAAGCGCGCTTCGAGTTCCTGCGCCTTGTCGTCGCTGTGAATGTCGGCGATCTCGCTTGCGGCGTATTCGCGGTAGATGTAGGCGCGCTCAAGCGCCAGGTCGATCGAGCCGACGATGACGCCGTCCTTGCGCAGCGGGATCTGGCGTAGCAAGAGCGGGGCCCGGCTGACCGGCTGCAAAAGCTTCAGCGTGTCGCGCACGCCTGATGTCGCCTTGTCGATCTTGTTGAGGAACAGGATGCGCGGGATGCCGAGCTCGTCGAGCTTGCGCATGATGACCTGCAAAGCGGGGATCTTCTTCTCGTCGGGCTCCACGACGACGACCGCGAGATCGCAGGCGGCAAGCACCGGTTCAGCCTCGAAGGCGAACTCGACCGAGCCTGGGCAATCGACGAAGGTGATGCTCTCGCCCATGAACTGGGTGGTGGCGAAGACCGCCTCGACGCTCATGGCATGCGCCCGGGCCTCGGCGGAATGGTCGGAGACGGTGCTGCCGGACGAAACCGGCTGCTGCTTGGGGATGGCGCCCGTGCGGGCGAGAAGGGCTTCAAAAAGTGTGGTTTTACCGCTGGCAAAGGGACCGACGATGGCAATGCACTTCGGTCCCGTGCGTCTTCCTCCGGCGCGACTACCCATGAGAGCTGACCTCCACTCAGGCATTTTTCCCTGAATGCGGCGGCCGGCCTGTTCGGCCGTCGCGGGTAACAACGTTGGTGCAGTTCCTCCCGTTCGAACGCATCGTCACACGGCTTTGAAGGCAGGGCAAGAGGAAGGCTTGTCGAGCTTCACCCAACGGCAACCAAAATGTGCTGAACTCCAAAAGCGGCATCCGATGTCGCTTCCAGCGCGCTGAGCCGATACCGCTGCAAATCAATATCGGAGGCGGGAACAATGACGACATCAAGTCGCGCCCATCAGGAGGAACGTAGTCGAATGTCCAGTGAACTCGATCATCTCAGCCGCCTCGTGGTCAGCGGGCGGCTGTCGCGCCGCGACTTTCTCGGCCGCGCCGCAGCCCTTGGCGTCACTGCCTTGTCGGCCAATACTCTGCTTGGCAGTGCCGCGCGGGCGCAGGCCCCGGTCAAGGGTGGCATATTGAAGGCTGGCATGGTTGGCGGTGCCGCCACTGACAGCCTCGATCCGGCAAGCTGGGCGAGCCAAGTGCCCTATACGCTGGGACGCAGCTGGGGCGAACAGATGCTGGAAGTGTCGCCGGCAGGCGAGATTGAGCCCCGGCTGGCCGAGTCCTATGAAGCCTCCGACGACGCCAAGACCTGGCATTTCAAGATCCGCAAGGGCGTGACTTTCCACAATGGCAAAGACCTGACGCCGGCAGATGTGATGGCGACGCTGGAGCGCCATGCCGACGCCAATTCGAAATCGGCGGCGCTTGCGTTCGTTAGCCAGTTCGACAGCGTGAAGGTCGATGGCGACTATGTCGTCATCCAGCTCAAGGAGGCCAATGCCGACCTTCCCTACGTGGTCAGCGACTATCACCTGATGATCCAGCCCAATGGCGGCAAGGACAAGCCGACCGAAGGCATCGGCACCGGACCCTACAAGGTCGTGGTCAACGAGCCCGGCGTGCGCCACGTCGGCGAGTTGCACAAGGGTTATTGGGGCACCGACAAGCGCGGTCATGCCGACCAGATCGAAATCGTCGTCATCAACGACGCGACGGCCCGTACATCGGCACTTCAGGGCGGCCAGGTCGACATGATCAACCGTGTCGAACCCAAGATCGTCGACCTGATCAAGCGCGTGCCGGGCGTTGAAATCCGCAACGTGCCGGGCAAGGGGCACTATGTTTTCATTGCCCACTGCAACGCTGCCCCCTTCGACAACAACGACTTGAGGCTCGCACTGAAATACGCCGTCGACCGCGAGGAGATGGTGCAGAAAATCCTGAGCGGCTACGGCTCGATCGGCAACGATATGCCGGTGACCAAGGCCTATGCGATGTTTGCTGACGACATCGAGCAGCGTAAATACGATCCGGACAAGGCGGCATTCCACTACAAGAAATCGGGCCACAGCGGGCCGGTTCTGCTGCGCACCTCCGATGTCGCGTTCCCCGGTGCGGTCGATGCCGCCCAGCTCTATCAGCAAAGTGCGGCCAAGGCCGGCATCACGCTTGAGGTCAAGCGCGAGCCCGGCGACGGCTACTGGTCGGAGGTGTGGAACAAGCAACCCTTCTCGATGTCCTACTGGACCGGGCGGCCGACGCAGGATCAGGTCTATTCCATCGCCTATCTCTCCAAGGCTGAGTGGAACGACACGCGCTTCCAGCGTGAAGACTTCGACAAGCTGATCTTCGCCGCCCGCGGCGAGCTCGACCAGGCCAAGCGCAAGGATCTCTACCGGCAGGCTGCCGTGATGCTGCGCGACGAGGGCGGCGTCATCGTGCCGATGTTCAACAACTACATCGACGCGACCGGCACCAAGGTCGGCGGCTGGGTCGACGATCCCAACGGCGAGCTGATGGGCGGCCATGCACTGACCAAGTGCTGGGCGAACGCCTGAGCGCAGGACGTGAGGTCTGCCGCTAGTGGGTAGACCTCACGCCTCGAATTCCCAGGCAAGAAGTCGCTGGAGCTGCGGACCGCCGGGAGCAGCCCTGGCGCGGCGGAAAGACTGCGTGCGCGATGCCAGTGCGCCCGACGCGATCTGACCCCTGACAGCTATGCCGACGCCGTCCTCAGCGGCCTGCCGCAATTTGCTGGTTCAACCACAAAAAATGGATTGGAAGTGAGCGCTTGGGCGGAAGCATCAAGTTCCCAAAGCGTCGCAGCCTCCGGCCATTCAAGTGCGGTTGCGACCGCTGTTCAGGGGCAAGCTTCGGTGCGATATTCCAACCAGAGCGTCAGGCGAACTTGCCCGAGTTCATGTGCCTGAAACGCTGCGACGATGACAGTGGCGAAGTGCCGTGAACAAAATGTTGCTCGGAGCGGTTGCCTTGGTCTTCGCGTCTCTCCCCGCGCAGGCCCAGGACCGTTCCGCCGACGAACTTGCGCAGCGCACTGTGGAGCGGCGTGCCGTTGACGCCGTCATCTGGGGCATGCCGGCGGTCAATTTCGATCTGATGCTTCAGGCGGGGCTGAAGGCGGGCGCCAAGGACAACGAGATCGTCTACTGGTCAGGTCTGCCGGACTGGAAGAACCAGACCCTCACCCCCAATCCCGATGTCATCTACCTGATGCCCTTCTTCGATACCAAGGACGTTGGCCCGATGGTGATGGAGATCCCGCCGGCTGGTCCCGAAGGCTCAATTACCGGCAGTATCGACGATGGCTGGCAGACGGGACTGGAAGATGTCGGGCCGGCCGGCGTCGACAAGGGAGCTGGCGGAAAATACCTGATCCTGCCTCCCGGCTACAAGGTGAAGACGCCTGACGGCTACATTGCGCTTCAGTCGGCGACCTACCAGAGTTACGCCTTGTTGCGCTCCAACGTGGCGAGCGGCAGCGCCGCCGACGTCGCCAAGGCGGTCGAGTATGGCAAGCGTGTGAAAGTCTACCCACTGTCTCAGGCAGCCAGCCCACCATCCACCAAATTCGTCGATGCGATCGACGTTGTCTACGACAGCACCATTCCCTACATTTGCGCTTCTTCCAGTCGCTCGACCGCTTCGTTCAGTACGAGCCCTGGATCGAGCGCGACAAGGTGATGATCGATATGCTGAAGTCGATCGGCATCGAGAAAGGCAAGTCGTTCGCTCCCGACGAGAAAACCCAGGCGATCCTGAAACAGGCGGCCAGCGAGGCCCACGCCGAGCTCGATCACCGCTACGAAGGCGTCTTCACCACATCGTTCAACGAAGGAATGCAATGGGTGCTTCCCGCGCTGCCGGGGGTGTCCGAAGGCATGATGACCAACTTTGCCGATCCGGATGCCTATCCGGTCGACGGACGCGGCGTCGCCTATTCGATGGCCTACTTCAGCGCCAAACATCTGGGCGCGGGGCAGTATTATCTGATGACGATCCGGGACAAGGACCGAAAGCCCCTCGACGGCAGTGGCAGCTACAAGCTGACGGTACCCGCCGAGGCGCCGGTGAAGCTCTACTGGTCAGCCACCGTCTACGACCGCGCCACGCATGCGCTGATACGCGACATGCCTTACTCAAGCCGCGCTTCCACTACGCAAGGCTTGGTCAAGAACGCCGACGGATCGGTCGACGTATATTTCGGGCCGAAGGCGCCGACCGGCAAGGATGCCAACTGGGTGCCGACGAACCCGGACGGCAGGTTCGAGGTATTGTTCCGACTGTACGGCCCGGAAAAGCCGTTCTTCGACCAGGTTTGGGT